>DASYZB010000119.1 GCA_035946615.1 Verrucomicrobiia bacterium | reverse complement strand
GGAAAATTACAGGAGCAGTTGGCGTACCGGGACATTGCCCGCGCGCCGCCAAATGGGGAGAGAATTGCGGGCTTTTGCCAGCATGGTCTCGGCGCCGGGGAGTGAGGACACCGGTTACCAAGGAATTTCCTGGTTGGTCTTAGGATCATTCGAGTCGCGTCCGCCTTATCGCAAAGAGAAACTTAGCCACTATGTTTGCGCGACGATTACAGCGGCTTGTGGCCGCCGGGCTGATAGCGGGATGGATGGGAATGACTGCACAGAATGTCCCGGCGCAAGCGGTGGCCAACGTCACACTCGCCTGGGACCCGAGCCCTTCGAGCAATATCGCCGGATACCGGGTCTATAGCGGGACGATTAGCCAGGCCTATAACAATGTGACGGATGCAGGAACCAATACCACGGCCACCGTTTCGAGCCTGCTTGTGGGGATGACCTATTATTTCGCGGTTACCGCCTATGATAGCCTGGGGCTGGAAAGCCCGTTTTCACAGGAAATTAGCTACTCTGTGCCTGTTTTGCAAAGCTCGCCTCCGACCGTGGGAATATCCATCGTGGGAAACCAGGCGCTATTGAACGGAACAGGGCCCATTGGATACGCCTACGAGGTGTTGGTCTCCAGCAATCTCTTCAATTGGACATCGATAGGCAGCGTTACCAACGCTCTAAGCGGACTTTTTCAATTCACCGACTCGACTACCAATGCCCCCAGCCGCTTTTATCGCCTGCGCCAAATAGCGCCTTAAGAGCCCCAGGGGCGCACGACAGGATTCTTCGGATGCGCGTTTTTTCCAGGGAACCCCTTTCAAAAGTATATGGGGAACATATATACACCGAGCCGTCAGCCCTGAAGAATCCTGTCGTGCGCCCCTTGAAAGCAGGTTCTTTGGTAATGCCTCAGTGACTACGGGGCTGCCGGCTGAAGCCGGCGTTGCGGACGCGCGGAACGCCGCCTTTAGGCGGCAGCGCCCGCCGTCACTAACCGATTACGTTCTTTGGTTTCTTTGGTTGGACAGCAAGGGCTCTGTCTGATAGGTTTGCCGGTGAACAAAACCTGCATTCTCCAGGTGGAAGACGATGCGAACGATGTCTTCCTGTTGCAACGCTCTTTTCGCGAGGCAGGAATAACCAACCCCTTACAGGTTGCCACGGATGGCCAAATGGCAATCGATTATCTTGCCGGCGCCGGGCCGTATGCCAATCGAGCCCGGTACCCCCTGCCGGGCCTCATCCTGTTGGATTTGAAACTGCCCCACAAATCCGGGCGCGAGGTGCTCCAGTGGATTCGTTCCCAACCGGGTTTGAGACGCATCGTGGTTGTCGTTTTTACCACGGCGCAGTACGTCGGGGATGTCGGCTTGGCCTATGATCTGGGCGCCAATTGTTTCCTGGTGAAACCGTCGGACTTTACGCATTACGTGCGTATCGCCCACCTGCTGAAGGGCTGGTGGCTCGAGCACAACCAATTTGCGCCGTTGATGGAGGCCGCCTGGCCGTTGTCCTCTTATTCGGCGAAGCTGCAGCGCCTCTTCGAGCATCACGCCCCGGATAATCCGTCCTGAGGCGTCGGCTGCCGCAGGCCGTGAGGAATCTTTGCTTGCAGAAGCCGCAAATCCTCCTGGACCGGTGCCGGAGGGCGCGCCAGCGTCCTGGACTGCGGTAGTCCTCTACCGCTTTTGAATGTCCTTCCACTCCACCATGGCCGCACAATTCAGTGCCACTGGACCCTAGAGTGGGAACTCGCGCCCAAAGGCTGGCCAAAAGCGCCAGAGGACTGGCGCAGTCCACGACGCTTCGCGATGGGCTGCCCTCCCCTTCGTGCTTGCCACAAATCTCTTTTCCATTTGGAATGGGGGCGTGATGAAAAACAATACCGCTTCCACAATCCTCAGCCGGCGCAACTTCCTCCAACGGGGTTTGCTCGGTTCAGCAGGTTTGGCCGCCGCCGCCACCCTTCCGGGTGAAGGTCAGGCCGCCGTCACCAAGGCCGAGCGCGAGCCATGGGATGGGCTCAAAGTGGGCATCACGTCTTATACCCTGCGCAAACTCACCCTGGACGATGCCCTCGCGAAGACCAAACAGGCCGGGATAAAATATATTTCGCTGAAGGATTTTCATCTGCCGCTGAACAGCACGGCGGCACAACGGCAGGAGGCGCATCAGAAGGTCGAGGCGGCCGGGCTGGTGCTGATGGGCGGGGGCGTCATCTATATGAAGAACAACCAGGACGAGATTCGACACGTGTTCGACTACGCGCGCGACGCCGGGATGCCCACCATTATCTGCAGCCCCGACCCCGACGCCCTGGATACGGTCGAGAAGTTCGCCAAGCAATATGGCATTCGTATCGCCATTCATAACCACGGACCAACAGACAAAAAGTATCCTTCCCCGCTGGATGTGCTGCGGCTGATCAAGGAGCGCGACCCGCTCATGGGCATCTGCATGGATGTGGGCCACACTGTCCGAATTGGCGAGGACCCGGTGGAAGTCATGCAGAAGTGCGCCGAGCGCCTTTACGACTTCCACATCAAGGACGTCACGTCAGCGACGCCCAAAGGCAAGCCTGTCGAAGTGGGCCGAGGCATCATTGACATTGTGGCCGTGCTCAAGACGCTGGTGCAGCTAAAATACTCGTACGACGTGGAACTCGAGTACGAGGACAAGCCCGATGACCCCGTGCCAGGGATGCGCGAATCGTTCGGCTATATCCACGGCGTGCTGGCGACGATTTGAGAGCCTGTGCCTGTCAATCTCAGGGTGAGATTTCGCGGCCACCTTTTGGGGTCGGTTCCAATCCTTTGTAGGAGACGACGTAAGGAGTCTCCGCCGGAGAGGCGAAACATTTCCACTTTGCCAGCGTTCTGCTATGTTAGTAGGACATAAAGGGTATGCAACTCGACCGGTTGACGATAAAATCGCAGGAGGCGTTGCAGGAGGCGCAACGCATTGCACAAGGCTATTCACACCAGGAAGTCGATGGCGAACACCTCATGCTTGCCCTCATCGGCCAGGAGGAGAGCTTAATCCCGGATTTGCTGCAAAAAATCGGTGTTCCACCCGCCAAGCTTAAGCCTGACCTGGAAGCCGAGCTGGAGCGGCGCCATAAGGTCCAGGGGACCAGTTCGGCCGACCTGTTTCTCAGCTCGACTCTCAAAAAGGCACTCGATGCCGCCCAGGCCCAGGCGGGCAAACTCAAGGATGATTATATCAGCACCGAGCATTTGTTGCTGGGATTGCTCGAAGCGGGCGACACATCGCTCAAGAGAATTTTCCAAACTCACGGTCTCAAGCGCGACCAGGTCTTGCGCGCCCTGGCCGACCTGCGGGGCAATCAGCGAGTCACAGACCAAAACCCGGAGGACAAATTCCAGGCGCTTGAGAAGTATGGGCGCGACCTCACCGCTCTGGCGCGCCAGGGCAAAATCGACCCGGTTATCGGCCGGGACGAAGAAATCCGGCGGGTGATGCAGGTGCTGACCCGGCGGACCAAGAACAACCCGGTGCTCATTGGGGAGCCGGGCGTGGGCAAGACGGCGATTGCTGAGGGCCTGGCGCGGCGGATTGTCAGCGGGGACGTGCCGGAGACGCTCAAGAACAAGCGGCTGATGGCGATGGACCTCAGCTCGATGATAGCCGGCGCAAAGTACCGCGGCGAATTCGAAGACCGCTTGAAAGCGTTTCTGAAAGAAATCGTCGCGAGCGAGGGGAAAATCATCCTGTTCATCGACGAGTTGCACACGCTGGTCGGGGCAGGGGCGGCCGAGGGAGCTACGGATGCAGCCAATATTATGAAACCGCAGCTTGCTCGGGGCGAGCTGCGGGCAATCGGCGCCACCACCCTCGACGAGTACCGCAAGCACATCGAGAAAGACCCGGCGCTCGAGCGTCGCTTCCAGCCGGTCTATGTCTCCGAGCCGAGCGTGGAAGCGACGATTGCGATTTTGCGCGGGCTCAAGGAGCGCTATGAAGTTCATCACGGCGCGCGGATTCAGGATGCCGCCCTGGTGGCCGCTGCGACCCTTTCGCATCGCTACATCACCGACCGCTTCCTGCCCGATAAGGCCATCGATTTGGTGGATGAGGCGGCCTCGAGGTTGAGGATGGAACTGGACTCGATGCCCACTGAGATCGACCAACTCGAACGGCTGATCATGCAGTTGGAGATCGAACAAAACGCCCTCAAAAAGGAGAAGGACGAGGCCTCACGGCAGCGCCTCAAGAAGCTCGAACGGGATTTGGCCAACCTGAAGGACAAGTCCAAACAGCTCAAAGCCCAGTGGCAGAATGAAAAGGCGGCTATCAACGCCGTCAGCATCGTCAACAGCCAAATCGAACAAGCCAAGCTCGAACTCGAACAAGCCCAGCGCCGAGGCGACTTGAACCTCGCCGCGCAAATCCAGTACGGCAAATTGCCCGAGCTGCAGCAAAAGCTGGCCGCAACCGAAAAGGCCTTGCGCGACAAACCTCCCGGCCAGCGCCTGCTGCATGAGGAGGTAACCGATGAGGACATCGCGCGGGTCGTCTCGTCCTGGACCGGGATTCCCGTCTCGCGCATGCTCGAAACCGAGCGGCAAAAGCTGGTCAAGATGGAAGAGCGCCTCGAACAGCGGGTTGTTGGCCAAAAAGAGGCGCTCGAGGCGGTTTCCAATGCCGTGCGCCGTTCCCGCAGCGGGCTGCAAGACCCAAACCGCCCGATCGGCTCGTTTATCTTTCTCGGCCCGACCGGGGTCGGCAAGACCGAGACCGCCCGGGCTTTGGCCGAGTTTCTGTTTGACGATGAGAACGCCATGATCCGCATCGATATGAGCGAGTACATGGAAAAGCACACTGTGGCGCGCTTGATCGGGGCCCCACCCGGCTATGTCGGTTACGAGGAAGGCGGTCAGCTCAGCGAGGCGGTCCGCCGCCGGCCCTACAGCGTGGTGCTGCTCGATGAGATCGAGAAGGCCCATCACGATGTCTTCAACGTGCTGTTGCAGGTTCTTGATGATGGAAGGCTCACCGACGGCCAGGGGCGGACGGTGGATCTCAAAAACACCATCGTCATCATGACGAGCAATATCGGCTCGCCCATTATCCAGGAGTACTACAGCACAGGCAAACTAGGCGCCAAGGACCATGCCGAGATGGAGCGGCTGGTGCGCAGCGAGTTGAGCGCCCATTTCCGGCCCGAGTTTCTCAATCGCGTCGATGACATCATCATCTTCCACAGCCTGGACGAGAAACAGATTTCGCACATTGTGGAAATCCAGCTCAACCGCCTCGAAAAGCGCCTGGCCCAGCAGCAGCTCAGCCTGGATGTGGACCGCTCGGCCAAGCAACTCATCGCAAAGGAGGGTTACGACCCGCAATTTGGCGCGCGCCCACTCAAGCGCGCCATTCAGGATTTGTTGCTTGATCCGCTGGCAACCAAATTGTTGGTGGGCGACTTCAAAGCCGGCGACCGAATCAAAGTCGTGGCTCATGACGGGGAGTTGGAGTTTGAGAAGAAGGGCTGAAAGAGGGATTGCTGCTGATCAGAGACTCCTTACGTCGTCTCCTACACTCAGGAATGGAGGCTCGTTGCTTCCACTCTATCATTAGCCCCGATTTCATCGGCGTCTGTAAGAGTTTCGTTCTTTACCACGCACGGCGGTTGGCGTTTCATTATTAGAATGACGACCGCAACCCCGGAAGCCAAAGCGAGGGTTTCCACCCAAACAGGCCTCGCCCGTTTCCTGGGAAAATTCACCGTGCTCAAGGGCGCCATTCGCGAGTTGTGGCTGGTATTTATTGTCAAGTTCCTCGGCATTGCCGCTTACGCGCTCACCAACTCCACCCTGGTCCTTTGGTTGTCATCGGATTTTGGCTACAGCGACGAGCAGTCCCTCGCGCTGGTTGCCGCGTGGTCCGCGTTGATGACTCTGTTTACCTTGCTGGTCGGTTCCCTCACGGACGTGCTTGGGCTGCGCAAAACTTTTTTCATTGGCGTCTGGATTTGCATCCTCGCCCGGACGGTAATGGTTTTTGCCAGTGCCCCATGGCTGGCTTTGGGAGGGGGCTTGCTCCCTCTGGCTTTTGGGGAGGCGCTTGGCACCCCGGTGATGATAGCCGCCACGCAACGCTACTCGAGCACGCGCCAGCGCTCGATCTCGTTTTCGATTGTTTACACCATGATGAACGTCGGCTTCCTGCTCGCGGCTTATATCTTCGATGACCTGCGGCGTGACCTCGGCGAGTATAGGGGAGCAAGTTTGTTCGGCCTGCACCTGAGCACCTACCGAACTTTGTTTCTCGTCAGCTTGCTCCTCGAATTCTCTCTCTTGCCGTTTCTTTACTTTTTGCGCGCGGGCGCTGTGGCGACGGACCAAGGGCTCGCGTTACCCTCGGCTGTGGCCCCGCAACCGCCTTTGAGCCTCTGGAGCGCCTTCCGCCGGACCCTGCGCCAAAGCGTCACGGAGACCCTCCAGCTCCTTGGCCGGCTTTTTCGGCAGGCCGGGTTTTACCGGCTGCTGGCCTTCCTGGTTCTCATCGCTTTCATTAAACTAATCTATAAGCAGATGGATTATGTCTATCCGAAGTTTGGGATTCGCGAGCTGGGCGAAGGCGCCCCGATTGGCCGGCTCTGGGCTATCAATAATTACCTGGTGATCTTCCTGGTGCCGTTGGTGGGGGCCCTGACGCAGCGTTTTTCGGCCTATCGCATGGTAATCATCGGCGGGAGCATTTCCGCCGCCTCCGTATTCATTATGGCGCTGCCTGCGCCTTGGTTTGTCCCCCTGGCGAACGGGGGCTTGGGAGATTGGCTTGGCCATTGGTATCTCGGCTTGACCGGCGTTGTGCATCCTTACTACGTCATGATCGCGCTGTTTGTGGTGCTCCTGTCCCTGGGCGAGGCCTTTTATTCCCCGCGTGTGTATGAGTATGCCGCCGCCATTGCCCCCAAGGGACAAGAGGCCTCTTATGGCGCGCTTTCCTATGTGCCCTTTTTGCTGGCCAAATTGATGGTGGGCTCTTTTGGCGGAGTGCTTCTTGCCAAATACTGCCCCGAGACTGGCCCTCGACACCCAGCTACCCTGTGGTTAATCCTCGGCCTGACAACACTCGTCGCGCCGGCGGGTCTCCTTGTTTTCCGCCGCTTTATCCGCGTGCACGAGGTCGGAAGGGAGGATTAAACCTGGTCGGCTGCGCCTGGGGACGGAGCGCAGCCCGCAGCCCGCTAACCCGGCATATTAGCATTTACTCGCTGAAGTGCGCGTGATTTACTGGGCACGATGAACGTGGACCTGGGCATTTGGGATAAGTTGACCCGGTTGGTTATTTTTCTGTTGTTTCTGGCAGGTCTCCTGGCGGTAGCGGTCTGGTATCTGCCCTTAATCAAGCAGAACGAGCGGATGCGCAAAGAAATCCTGCGGCTGGACGCTGAAATCCAAAAAGAGGAGGCAGCCGGAAAGGGGCTTAAGGGTTCTATCGAGGCATTGCGGCACGACCCGAAAGCTATCGAGCGATTGGCCCGCGAGCGCCTGGGTTATGCCAAACCGGGAGAAACGGTGTTCCGCTTCGACGCACCGGCGACAAATTCCCCGCCGCACTTTTAAGCGGGTTGGCGTTTCTTGCTGGCGTTTCTTGCTTGCCTGGGGTGGAGAAAACTCTATCATCAGGTATATGAATTGAGCGAGGCTAATATGATAATCTACACTGGATGTTTAGCTCTCGGTTTGTTTTTCACGATCATTAGCGCGTTTTTAGGGCATTTTTTTGGCGGAGGTCACGAAGGGGGCGATCTTGGAACAGGGGGCCATGCGGAAGCGGGCCTGGACACCCATGGCATGCCCGGGATTTCCTTCTTCAGCCCCACAGTGCTGGCCTCGTTTATCACGGCCTTCGGCGCGTTCGGCATCGTGTTCAGCCATATCGAGATTACGAAGAATGTCTGGGCCAGCGCTCCCTTATCGGCTGTCAGCGGCGGGATAGTGGCTGGGCTGGTCTTTCTTCTATTCAACAGCATGTTCAAGAAGACCCAAAGCTCGAGTGAATCGCAGGTGGCCTCGCTCCCAGGTCAAACCGCTTCCATTATCACTCCCATTCCCCAGGACGGTGTTGGGGAAATTGCTTACGTCCAGGGGGGCACGCGTTACACGGCCCCGGCGCGCACCGAGAACGGGACGCCGATAGCCGGTGGCAAGAGCGTGCGCATTTCACGCGTTATTGGCACGCAATTTTACGTCGAACCCTTCAACTAAATTCACATGAACGCTCTCCTGACTCCTCTGCTCGCCGAGATTGCTCTTCCGTTGCTCATCGGGGCAGTGGGGGTAATTCTGCTGGTTGTTTTCCTTTTTCTTATCATTTGGGCCAGCCGATATACCAAGGTCGGCCCCAACCAGGTGCTGGTCATTTCCGGGCGCAAACGGCACATGGTCGATCCGGACGGCACCCTGCGCGATGTCGGCTTCCGCATTGTCAAAGGCGGTGGCGTGTTCGTGTATCCGATCATTGAAAAGGTGGACATCCTTTCCCTGGAACTGCTGACCATCGATGTGCAAACCCCGGAGGTGTACACCAGCAAAGGGGTGCCGGTGCTCGTCGATGGAGTCGCCCAGATCAAAGTCAAAGGCGACGACGTCTCTATCGCCACGGCCGCCGAGCAGTTCCTGAGCAAGGGAACCGAGGACATCAAGAACATCGCCACCCAAACCCTGGAAGGCCACCTTCGCGCCATCCTGGGCACCATGACCGTCGAGGACATTTACCAAAACCGTGACGCCTTCGCCTCGAAGGTCCAGGAAGTCGCTGCCGGCGACATGGCCAACATGGGCCTGGGCATCGTCAGCTTCACCATTCGCGACATCCGCGATAAGCAGGGTTATTTGGATGCCCTGGGCAAACCGCGCATTGCGCAGGTCAAACGCGATGCTCAGATTGCCCAGGCTGAGGCGGACCGGGACGCGGTGATCCGTTCGTCCCAGGCTCAGCAGGCCGGCCAGGAAGCCAAGTTCGCGGCTGACACAAAAATCGCCGAGGCGCAACGCGATTACCAGACCAACGTCGCCCAATACCAGGCTGCGGTGAACCAGCGCAAGGCCGAGGCTGACTTGGCTTACGACTTGCAAAAGTACAAAACCGGCCAACTCGTGAAGGCCGAAGAGATTCAGGTCAACATCATCGAGAAACAAAAGCAGATCGAGTTGCAACAGCAGGAAATCCTGCGCAAACAGCGCGAACTGGAAGCCAATGTGCAGAAACCCGCCGACGCCGAGCGCTACAAGGTTGAGACGCTCGCCAATGCGCGCAAATTCCAGTTGGAGACCGAGGCGGCGGGCACAGCCGCAGCGGTTAAGGCCACAGGTTTTGCCAATGCGGATGTGACGAAGGCGACTGGTGTTGCCGAAGCAGAAGCGCAGAAGGCCAAAGGTTTGGCAGACGCCGCTGTCATCGAGGCGCAGGGCAAAGCCACCGCTGAAGCGATGCGCGTCAAAGCTGAGTCCTTTAAACAATACAATGAAGCGGCGGTGGTCGAGATGATCATCCGTGTCCTGCCCGAAGTCGCTGGCAAGATCAGCGAACCCCTGGCCAAGACCGAGAAGATGATCATCATCAACTCGGGCAATGGAGTGGGGGGCGGCGCCAGCAAGGTGACCGGGGATGTCACTCAAATCGTAGCGCAATTGCCTCCCATCATCGAGAGCCTGACGGGCATCAAATTCGAGAAACTGCTCGAACAGGTCCCGTCATTGCGCAAATCGGTTACTCCGCCCCGGGTGGAAGATAAATAGAGGTGAGTTACGCGTCTTTTTGAAGCCATACTCGATGCGAATCAGCGCGCCCTTGCCGGCGATCCAAACGCGGGCGTGCATCCGGCGGATTTTGCCGACGAATTGCCGATCGTGGCGCTGACGTGTATCGACCCGCGGCTCAACTCGATTCTGCCCCAAGTCCTGGGGGTTCCTCCTGACCAGTTCATCTGGTTGCGCAACGCCGGGAACATCATCACCGGTCCGCTGAGCAGCACGATGCGCTCGGTGGCGCTGGCATGCGCCGTCAAAGGCGCCAGGGAGATTGCTATCATTGGGCATACCGATTGCCTGGTCGGCAAAACCTCCATCATGCAGCTCATCGACAAGCTGCAGGCCCTTGGGGTCGAGCGCCACCTGTTGCCCGATAATATCAGCGAGTATTTCGGCATGTTCAGCAACGAACGCCAGAACGTGATGAAGGCCACGGAGATCGCCCGCAGCAGCCCGCTGCTGGGCCCGCGCTTCCCCGTGCACGGCCTCATCGTCGATGTCGAGTCCGGGAAGCTGGAATGGCTGGTCAACGGTTACGAGACCCTGAGCACCGTGGCCGCCCGCTGGAATGAAGTCGTCAAGTCCGCCGGCCGTACCGTGGATGCCCTCAAGCCACTCAGCGATTTCAATATCGGCGAGATGAAATTCCCCGAAACGAAGATTGGCGAAGTGATCACCAACACCGAGAATTGGCTGAGCGACCAAATCCACGACATGGAAGCCGCTTCTTCCCAGCCCCCCGCGCCCCCTGCCCCTCCACAAGCCACTCCACCCCTACCGCCCAAAATTCCGCTGCCACCCCCCATGCGCCCGAAGATATTCCTGCGCCGCGGTTCCCGTTGATTTTACTTGTCTCGGTCAGGTCGTGTAGAGGATATCCTTTAGCTCAATTGAGTTAAAACGGCATCAACTGAACCCTCGGTTTTCGACCGTTGATGTTCTCTCCTGTCCAGCCTCACATCCCACGCTCCCCGCGCTCCACGATCGGGCTGTACAACCCCCGCCGTTCCCGCTTCCACCAGGCGCCTGCCATCCAGCGCTCAGCGCGTGTCGTGAACCGGTAATCATACACCACGCCCCGGACAAAACGCGGAGGCCCGGCGGGGAATGGATTTTCCTTCAACAATCCCAATACCGGCGCGGAACCCTCGAGCAATCTCATCAGAAACCTGAAAAACCAGGGGTTCGCCTCGAAATAGCCCAGGGCCGCGAACCACATCTGCCAATCCAATCGCGGTTGATGCGGCGCGACAAACCGCGGCGCGCGCTTCGGCTCCCCCGGCTTGCAATTGAATTCGTAGGCCAGCCATTCCACACCGTCGTTGCTCCCCTCGACAATAATCTCAGGACGTTCGCTTGTCATGAGGGCGAACAAGCGGTAGCTGCTGACCAGGTGAAAGGGGGCAAGCGCTGCGATGAATCGCGCCAAGGGCTTGGGCCAGGTGAACCCAACTCGAAACAGGCGCAATGCCGGCTCAACCGAGAGAATAAAAACGAGCAGCACAACGGCCAAACAAATCCACCTAAGCGGCGCCGACGGAGCGGCCCAATACGCTGGCAGAAAGGGAAAGAGCCGTCCCAAAAGTCCTGCCAGGGCGCGGTCCTCGATGAGCAGCACGCTTAAGGCAATGCCCAGCAGATTGAAAAAGCAATAGTTGCCAGTTGCCTCAATAAGAATCATGAGCAGGACAAATCCGGCCGCGGCAACGTGCCGGGCGGCGTCCGGGCCCGCGATGAAAAAGGGAACAACCAGCTCGATGGCAAACATGAAAACGGCGGAAGCTTTGTGAAAGCCTAAAGGGAACTTGTGAATATGCCAGGCCAACCGGGTTGGGAGCGGTTGGGTTTCGTAATGATTGCGCAGGGCAGTCAGCTTGCGCCAGGCCGGGTCTCCACTGCGCAACTTGACCACGGCCGAAGAGAACATCAGCCGGAACAGCAGCCACCAAAGCGCCCAGACTATAATCAACGGCGGCGCGCGCATGGGAGGGAACTGTGGCGCAAGCTCAGGCGGCGCGAGAAAAATCGCAAGAAACCCGGTTTCCAGGAGAAGCACGTCCCATTGATAAGAAAGAAACAACGAACACACCCGAAAAAGAGACAGATACAGCACCCACAAGCAAATCAGTGCAGGCAAGGGAGCGACATCAAAGGCCAGAAGCAGCGCCAGCACCACGCCACTCCAGCATAAAACCGAGAGAAACCCGTCGCTGGCGCTAAACCAGCACAACGTGGGCACGCGATAGAAACGCCTTCGCCCCAACCGCTCGCACGAGGCAAGCAGATCGGCGGCTGGAAGGATGCCGTGGCGTCCGGCCAAACCATGGATTTGTCCTGCCAGCGAAAGAAAGGCCGCAACATAAATAAGGCCAAGCAGCCGAAGGAATAACCATGCGCTCAACGCGTAGGTGGTTGGGTCCGGGCCCTTTGCAGTTTGCAGCCAGTCGGGCATAACAACCACTTGCACCCCAGTGCCCGCGAAAACCTGCGATAACCTTCCGATTACTCGAAGAGAATTCCCTGGGCCAGAGGCAGGTCCTTTGAATAATTAATCGTCACCGTTTGCCGGCGCATATAGGATTTCCAGGCATCGCTGCCGCTCTCGCGGCCGCCCCCGGTTTCCTTTTCGCCGCCGAACGCGCCGCCTATCTCGGCGCCGCTAGTCCCAATGTTCACGTTGGCTATGCCGCAGTCGCTCCCGGTCGAGCAGAGAAACCGCTCGGCCTCGCGCAAGTCGTTAGTGAAGATCGCCGAGCTGAGTCCTTGCGGCACTTCGTTATGCCAGGCAATCGCCTCACCCAAATCTCGATAGGTCATGAGATAAAGAATCGGCGCGAAGGTCTCCTGTCGAACGATCTCCATCGTATGCGTGGCGGCAACAATGCAAGGCCGCACATAACAGCCTCCGGGAAAATCAGGACCCGTCAGCGGTTCGCCCCCGTAGAGGACCTCGCCTCCCTGGCGGCGCGCGCTTTCCAATGCCGCCTGCATGTCCGCCACCGCCTGCGGACGGATCAGCGGCCCCATGAGCGTGCCGGGTTCGAGCGGATTCCCAATCCGCACTTGGCGATAGGCATCGAGAAGCCGGCGCTTGATCGCCTGCTCTATCGATTGGTGGATGATGAGCCGCCGCGTCGTGGTGCAGCGCTGACCTGCAGTGCCGACCGCGCCGAACAAGGTTGCGCGCGTGGCCAGAGCCAGATCGGCGCTCGGGGCAATAATAATCGCATTGTTGCCGCCCAATTCGAGCAAGCAACGGCCAACTCGCCGCGCAACTCTCTCGCCTACATGCCGCCCCATCTTCGTTGAACCGGTCGCCGAGACCAGCGCTACGCGCCGATCGTTGATCAATTGCTCACCCACCGTCGCCCCCTCTCCAATAACCAGGCTGAAGATGGCCGGGTCCACACCGTTGGCCCGGCAGACCCGCTCAGCGATTTTGATGCTGGCAATGGCGGTCAAAGGGGTCTGAGTCGAGGGTTTCCAAAGAGTCGAGTCCCCGCACACAGCCGCCAGGGCGCTGTTCCAGGACCATACAGCCACCGGGAAATTGAACGCGCTGATAATGCCCACGACTCCCAGGGGATGCCACTGCTCGATCATGCGATGCTGCGGGCGTTCGGAGGCGATCGTCAGTCCATAAAGTTGACGCGATAGGCCCACCGCAAAATCGCAGATGTCGATCATCTCCTGGACCTCTCCTTCGCCTTCGGCGAGGATTTTACCCGTCTCCAGTGTCACGAGCCGGCCCAGGTCCGGCTTGGCCAGGCGCAGGGCGTTGCCGAGTTGGCGCACGACTTCGCCGCGCCGGGGCGCGGGCAGAACCTGCCAGCTTTCAAAAGCCGAGCTGGCCCCTTGGCCTGCGCGCTTATATTCGGCCCTCGTTGCGGTGTGGACCCGCGCCAGTAAGTTCCCGTTGATTGGCGACCTGCTCTCGATTGCTTCGCTGCTGCCCAGCCATTCACCGCAAAATACCCCGGGATTGTCAGATTCCACTCCCAGCTTGCGCAGAAGCTCCGCACCCGACGCTTCCGTGCCGGTTGCCCGGGAGCCTCTTGGCTTTGGGGATGGGGTGTTGCGTCTCATGAGCATTCCAGCTTTTGGCATTCCCGCTCCAGAATCGCCAATGCCTCGTCAATCGTCTCGCTCTGGATGTCCAGCATCGGTCTTAGGCGAACCGTTCGCTCCCCTGTCCGCACCACCAGCAAGCCCAATTCCAGTGTCCCATTCCAGAATACATCCCGCACCTTCGTGTCCGGGAGATCGAACGCCAGCAAAAGACCGCGCCCGCGCGGAGCAGAGAGTATTGGATACTTGCGCGCGAGCGATTGAATTCCTGCCAGGATGTATTCGCCCTGGATTCTTGCGTTCTGGACCAGGTTCTCCTGCTCGATGATTCGCAGGTAATGCGTTGAACGCACGTAATCCGTGAAGTTGCCACCCCAGGTCGAGCTGATGCGGCTCGAGAGCCGGAAGCAGTTGTCTTTGATCTCGTCCAAACGCGGCCCGGCCATAACACCGCAGACTTGCGCCTTCTTGCCGAACGCCAGTAAGTCAGGCAACACGCCAAAATGTTCGCAACACCAGTTCTTGCCGGTCACTCCCATCCCAGTCTGGACCTCGTCAAAAATCAGCAGGATTTCGTTTTCATCGCAAATCCGGCGCAAAGTCTGAACGAATTCACTGCGAAAATGATTGTCGCCACCCTCCCCCTGTATCGGTTCGAGGATGATCGCCGCGATGTCCGCCCCCTTTTGCGCCAGCACCTCCCGAATCTGCCGCTCGGCTGCCTTTTCCTTTTCAGCTACGGCTTGAATGCGCTGGGAACCCGGCAATGAAAAATCCAATGTCGGCGCAACCACACGCGGCCACGGGAATTTGGCGAAATAAAGGATTTTGCGCGGGTCGGTATTGGTCAGACTCAAGCAATAACCGCTGCGGCCATGAAACGCCCGCTCGAAATGAATAATCTCCGTGCCCCGCTCACCTCGGCCCGCTTCGAGATTCTTGCGCACCTTCCAATCCATCGCGGCCTTGAGCGCGTTCTCAACCGCCAGCGTGCCTGTATCAATAAAGAAATACCGTTCGAGCGGTGGCAAACCCATCACGCGCGCGAAGGTTTCCACAAAACCCGCGTATTGCCTCGTGCAAACATCCGAGTTGGACACCTTCACCTTCGCCGCCGTCAGGAGATCGGCCTGCACATCGGGCTGATCAAAATACGGATGGTTGAATCCGATGGGTTGGGAGGCGTAAAAGCTGTAAAAATCGATCAACCCACGACCGCTGGTTGCATCGACAAACCGCGCCCCGCGGCTTTTCTCGGCATCGAAAAGCAGTTTAAGGCCATCCACCAGGACATGCTTCTCCAACCTGGCGATCAGTTCCTGGGGGGCAACGGCGCTCCGCGCCTGCTTCGGCGCCGTTTTGAGCCGCGCTGTGTTTTGGGCTTTTGATACTGTCTGCATAGGGGCTTTTTGAATCTCTTCTAAGACATTCTACTTGCGAAATCGGCCTCTTCAAGTGGGAGCTAAGATGCACTTTGTCTTTTGAGCGGGCACCGGCTATTCTCCGCTTGCACTGCGACCTATGAGAATTCTTTTTTTACTGCTGACGGCGTTCACACCCATAGTCCCGTTGCTGGCCGGCGACCTGCGATTGGGTATCATCGGCTGCGACACTTCCCATGTTACCGCCTTTACTGAAGCGCTTAATAATCCGCAGGCCAAAGGCCATATTTCCGGGGCCAAAGTCGTCGCGGCATTCAAAGGTGGCAGCCAGGACATGCCGGCAAGCCGCAACCGCGTCGAGGGCTACTCGAAAGCGCTGCGCGAGAAATATGGCGTTAAGTTTTACGACAGCATCGGCGAACTCTGCAGCAATGTGGATGGGGCTCTGCTCGAAAGCGTCGATGGCCGGCAACACATGGAACAGGCCCGCCCCGTCTTGAACGCCGGCAAGCCCCTGTTCATCGACAAACCAATGGCCGGCTCTCTACGGGATGTCATCGAGATTTTTCACCTCGCCCAGCAAGCCAAGACGCCCGTCTTCAGCGCCTCGGCCCTGCGCTTCGCCGCCAACACCCAGGCCGTCAGCAAAGGCTCCATCGGCAAGGTCTTCAGCGCTGAAATCTACGGCTCTTGCGAGTTGCAACCCCACATTCCCGACCTGTTCTACTACGGCGTCCACGGGGTCGAGGCCCTCTTTACCGTCCTCGGCACTGGATGCCAATCCGTCCAGCGCAGCACCACGCCTCAAGGCAAAATCCAAGCCATCGGCCTCTGGAGAGACGGACGCAAAGGCATCTTTCGCGAAGACAAATCCTTTCACGGCTTGGCCAAAGGCGAACTGGGCCAGGCCCCAGTGGGTTCCTTTGAAGGCTACCTGCCGTTAGTCGAGCAAATCGTTAAATTCTTTCAAACCGGAATCGCCCCGGTTCAACCCAACGCGACCATTGAAATTTTCGCTTTCATGGAAGCCGCCGATGCCAGCAAAGCCAATGGCGGCGCCCCAGTGAAGATCGCAGATATTTTAAAAAAGAACGGGTTCGAGGCGCAATAGGACGTGCTGGCTCCAAGGTTATTTCGGCTGAATTGCCAGCAACAGCGGCAAATCCGAAACCTTTAGAGGCTGGATTTGGAATTCGTTCATGAAGTGCCAGGAAGGCCGTCGCCCAAACTATCGCAGCGCCATGAAATTCTTCAGGATTTGCCGCCCATTCTCCGTCAGGATGCTTTCGGGATGAAACTGCACACCCCAAATGGGAAATTGCTTGTGTTTGACCCCCATGATCTCGCCCTCCTCTGTTTCGGCCGTGATCTCGAGGCAGTCCGGCAGCGACTCCCGCTGAATCACCAGCGAGTGATAGCGCGTCGCGGCGAACGGGTTGGGCATCCCCGCAAATAAATCCTTCCCGTTATGTTTAATCGGCGAAGTCTTGCCGTGCATCATGCGGTAATTGACAATCACCTGACTCCCAAACACGTGCCCAATGCACTGGTGCCCCAGGCAGACCCCCAGCGTCGGCAAATGCGTGCTGAACGTGCGGATAATCTCGTTGGACAGGCCGGACTCCTTTGGGGAGCAGGGGCCGGGCGAGATTAGAATTCGGTCCGGATTCAACTCCCGAATCCGCTCGAGCGAAATTTGGTCGTTGCGATGGACCTGCATCTCGACGCGCATCTCGCCCAGGTATTGCACCAGGTTGTACGTGAACGAATCGTAATTATCGATAACCAGCAGCATTGGTTCTCCCTTATTCTAGCCCACCGCGCCAGGTTTGGAAACTCCTTTGGCGCGCTTGCGCCCGTGCTTGAACAACTCCAATTGCGCTTCCCGGAAAAAATCGTAGTTCTTCAAAATACGTATCATCTGGAGCAAATCGGATTTTTGATAGTTCCGATTCACCTCAATCGCGCTCACCAGGTCTCCCAGCATAGTTCGGAATGGAATCACCGCGTCGATTCCTTTGCTGCGCAACAACGCGATGCTCTGCTCCCGTCCTTCAGCCCCTTGCGGCAGCGCCGGCACCACCAGCACCTTCAGCGGCGCTCCGTCCTTCCCAAACGAGCGGACCGCTTGCTGAAACACCTTCGGTTCCACAAACCGGAATATCTCCGGCGATGCCTCCAGGCGCGCCGTGCTGAACGTCTCGGTGTGCCACCCTTTCACCACCACGATCGCGCGCTGGATAAATGGCAACTCCGCCGAGCCCAGCACAAATGGCAATGCCCCCTCGCGCGTCAGCGGATGCGGGTTCAGCACAAAAAAATCTATGTCGTCCTCCTCCGTCCGCTTTGCCTGACTGACGTACTTCCGGTGCTGCCGAATCAAAAAGCCGTGCAGCTCGAAATACTCGCGCACTATCGTTTCGCTCACGGCAGCCATAATCAACAGGTCATCAGGACTCAAGAACGCTCTCCAAGAGTGCCCCGGGCACTTTGAGCCCGAACCGGGCCTGGCCGATTCTTTCAATCAACACAAATTTGACTTCCCCTTCTCGCACCTTCTTGTCGAGCTTCACTGCGGACAACAATTTGGCTTTCTGAGAGGGCCTCAGTCCCACCGACACCGGAAGCCCCGCCCGCTCAAATAAGCGCCGGATACGCCCCTCCTCTTCCCCCGGAAGCCCCAGCAATCGTTGGGACAACTTCGCCGCCGCCACTTGGCCGATGGCAATGGCCTCCCCGTGCAGGTACTTGTCGTAATGGGAAATGGCCTCCAGCCCGTGGCCGATCGTATGCCCGAAATTTAGAATCGCCCGCAACCCGCTCTCGGTCTCATCCTGGCCCACGACCTCCGCTTTAATCTCGCAACAGCGGGCCACCACCTTCGACAGAACTGCCGGCTCGCGCTTCAACAGTCGAGGCAGACCCCGCTCCAACTCCCGGAACAGCGCCGCGTCATAGATTATTCCATACTTGATCACCTCGGCTAATCCGGCCCGCAATTCCCGCGACGGGAGCGTCTCCAGTGTCTCCAAACCCGCCAGCACCAGCCGCGGCTGATAAAATGACCCGACCAGGTTCTTGCCCGCCTCGAGGTTGACTCCCACCTTCCCCCCCACCGAACTATCGACTTGCGCCAGCAGCGTCGTGGGCGCCTGCACAAAAGGCACCCCTCTCAGGTAGGTCGCCGCAACGAAGCCCGCCAAGTCACCAACCACCCCCCCACCCAGCGCCACGATGAACGAGCCCCGTTCCAACCGATGCGCCGCCAGCCGGTCATAGCACGCCTGCACCGTCTCGAGGCTCTTGGCGGTCTCCCCGGCAGCCACCGTTACCAGCAATGGCTCGAACCCCGCCTTCGAAAGGCTCTCTTGCGCTTTCCTGCCGTACAACCGCGCCACGTTCCGGTCGGAAATAATCGCGCAGCGGCTTCCGAGTTTGAGTCGCGAGCATTCCTTGCCCAGGTCAGCAAAAAGCCCTTCCCCAATCTTTATATCATAACTGCGGTTGCCCAGGGGCACGTGAACGGTTCGCACGCCCGCCAGAATAGGCCTTGACCCCGCTCTGTCAAAGACCAACCCACGCAAACTCAAAGATTAATCGCCCAGATTGCCGTCGAGAGAGACGGCGGAGTGTGTCTGATTGCTGATCCGCACCTTGCCGGTCATCACGTTGTCGGTAATGACGGCCCGCCGAACCTTCTCACCGAGCTCGATTTGGGGTTTGTCCTGGCGGAATTCGCAGCCCCGGACCAGAACGGTGCCGGATTCAGCCTGAATGGCGTAGCGTCCTTCTTTTTTGCGGTCCCACTGGACGAACGTGCAATCGCTAAAACCGACCGTGCCGCGCCCGGCAAGTTTGGCGATTTGATTGCAAGGCCCCCAGAATGCGCAGTTCGAGAACCGCACACTTCCGGAGTTGGTGCTCTCGACCCGGACCATTGTTGGGTCAGGGCCGTGAAAAGAGACGAATTCGCCATTAGAAATCAGCAGGGCCATGGGCGCGGAGTTCTCAACCACCACGGCCGTGAAACAATCATCGGCGCCGATTCCCAGGAAGTTGCCATTGCAGACGCCGGTTTTGGATTCAATGAATTCGTATCCCACGTTGTAACCGAAACAAAAGGTGTTAAAGACGTATTGCCAGTCGGTGCGCGCGAAAATGAACGCTTCGCCGTGCTCTTGCTGCCATTTGAACAGTCGCCCCTTATTGCTCCACCAGGGGTTGAAGTGAACATTCTCGATGCGCCCGATGTCGTAGATGGCATCCACAAAAATACCGCGGCGGAGGGGTTGTCCCTGGACATCGCGAATGAGGTGCCGCTCGTTGCGGCTGGCGTCAATGCCGTTATACGGGTTGAGCAACTCGACCCCGAGCACCGCTGGGTTTTTGCCCCGCATGGCAATGGCGTAGGGATACGCAACCGGTTCATCGGCTTCGTTCTGTTCCGGGTAATAGAGGACCACACCTTTAAGAGTGGAATTATTGTGGAGCGTGATAAAGGCGGACCCGTCTTCGCTGCCTCGGCCCTCGGTGACAAGGAATGTGGTGCCATCGTCGGTTGGTTTGGGAAACCCTTCGTCCCGGATGCCATTATGCGCGGGAACGGACTCCCAGACGCCCTTGAGGGCAACCGCATTCGGAACGGTCAGGTGGCCGGCAAAGAAATAGACCCCACGTGGGGCATAAACAATGCCGCCGCCTGCCCGCGAGGCGGCATCGAGCGCCTTCTGAAAGGCTGCTGTCTCATCGGTCTTGCCATCCGCTCGCGCCCCGTAATCCACCACGGAGAAAAGGTCGGCGGCCTGGGATGCACAGCTCAAAAGCAAACAACAAAGGGAAATCGAAACGGCGCGGCGATTGCATCGAATATTCACAGCGCTTTAGATAAGAACGATGAACGGAGAATGCAAGGTCCACTTTCATGGGAATTCTCCTCGTCTCTGCGAAACCTGGGGAGCGCGTGTAATTGCTTTCACTTTTGCCAGCCGTCCTTATCTTTCGGCCATGGCCTACATCTTCTGGAACGTGCAACCCGAGGCGTTTCATCTCGGCCCCTTAACCGTGAGGTGGTATGGCTTGTTTTTCGCCGCCTTGTTCGCCATCGGCTACCTGATCGCCCGCTGGCAGTTTCGCATCGAGCATAAGAATGAAACCGACCTGGATACTTTGCTGGTTTACATCGTTGCCGGCACCATCGTTGGCGCGCGGTTGGGGCATTGTCTTTTCTATGATCCGGCCTACTACCTCCAGAACCCGCTAGAGATTCTTGAGGTGTGGAAGGGTGGCCTGGCAAGCCATGGCGGCGCCCTGGGCGTTCTCATCGCCATCTACCTCTATTGCCGGCGCAGACCCGATCAGCCTTACCTCTGGCTGCTGGACCGGGTCGTCGTGCCGACCGCTTTGGGCGGCTGCTTTATTCGTTTGGGCAATCTGTTCAATTCCGAAATTCTGGGCACCCCCACACACGTGCCTTGGGCATTTATCTTTCACAGGGAAGACGATATGCCGCGCCATCCGGCTCAGCTTTACGAGGCGGTTGCCTATGCCCTCGTCTTCATCCTCCTGCTCCTGCTCTATCGGCGCTATCGCGCGGCGACGCCCCGGGGCCTGCTCCTGGGGACGTTTCTTGTGAGTGTTTTCTCTTTCCGGTTTTTAATTGAATTCGTCAAACAGCGGCAGGCGGCTTATGAGCAGAACTTCCTCATCAGCGTGGGGCAGTGGCTCAGCATTCCTTTTATCATTGCAGGGGTCGTGCTGCTCTGGCGCGCTTTGAAGACCAAAAAGGCGGCGTAGTGCAGGCGAACAGCTAGTGCGAGCGACCAAAATCAACGAAATTGGTCCCCTTAGAATAAGCGATCGATCTTGCGCTTGTAATCCCCTTTCTTGACAGGTGGGTGTCTCTCGTGTAAACGGTTCTGTATGACACAGGTGATCTCCTTACGTGTGCGGCCGGAAAAGGTGGCTGAGATCGATCGGCGGGCGGCGGATTCCGGCCTAGATCGAACAAAATATTTGCTTCATCTGGTGGACAAGGACCTGGCGGGGAATGCCCTGAAATCCAGGCGCCGCTTTGCGAGTCTGCGCTTGTTGGGCAAGTTTCGTTCGCGGGGGAGTTCCAATGCCGAGGTCCGGGCGGCCCTGGCCCTTAAGATGGAATGTGAAAAAGATCGCTGATGCCGGGCTGATCATCGCCGCCTTAGACCGGGCGGACGCCCATCATACGTGGGCAGCCAGACTCTTGCGGAAGCAGTCGCCCCCTTGGCTGGTCTGTGAACCGGTTCTGGCCGAGATTTCCGCCAGTTTGGGAACGCCCGAACCAGTGCTGGAGATGCTGCGCCTGGGCGACCTGGAAATCGGGTTCAAACTGGAGGACAACATCGTGGAGGTGCGGGCGATAGTGAAAAAGTACCGCGACCAGAAGGTGGATCTCGCCGATGCCTGTGTGGTGCGGATGAGCGAGCTCTTCCGCGATCCCGTCGTGTTTACGGTGGACCGAACCGATTTCCTGGTCTACCGCAGGTATGGGCGGCAGATGATCCCCTGCGTCTTTCCCGAATGACGCAAAAAAAGGCCCAACTGCGCTTCCTCAGCAGTTGAGCCTTATCAGAAAAACTGGCGGCAACCTACTCTCGCGGAGCCTATAGAACCACTACCATCGGCAAGACTGTGTTTGACGGCCGTGTTCGGAATGGGAACGGGTCGGACCACAGCTTTATGGCCACCAAAAATCTGTTGAGCCGGACAGGTCCGGCGGGCCGGACGGGTCAGACGAAAATACAAAGAACGATTGCCGGTTCGGCGATTCTCTGAAAATTGCACACAGGAGAAACATGGGATTACATGTTCGCGAGTTAAATCGCAATTCCAACGGGTGAACGTAAAAGCGTTTTAACGTTTCTACGTTTTTCCCGAAAGAAAAAGCGATCAAGCCGCACGACCGATTAGTATTAGTCCGCTCAACGGATTGCTCCGCTTACACGCCTAACCTATCAACCACCTGGTCTAGATGGGGTCTTTAGGGACCTTGCGGTCCGGGAAACAATATCTTGGGAGGAGCTTGGCACTTAGATGCTTTCAGCGCTTATCTCTTCCGCACATGGCTACGCAGCGATGCCCCTGACGGAACAACTGCCACACCAGAAGTGCGTCTAACCCGGTCCTCTCGTACTAAGGTTAGAACCCCTCAAGTTTCCTGCGCCCACAGTGGATAAGGACCGAACTGTCTCACGACGTTCTGAACCCAGCTCGCGTACCGCTTTAACCGGCGAACAGCCGGACCCTTGGGACCTTCTCCAGCCCCAGGATGCGATGAGCCGACATCGAGGTGCCAAACCGGATCGTCGATATGAACTCTTGGATCCGATCAGCCTGTTATCCCTAGCGTACCTTTTGTCCGATGAGCGACGGCAATTCCACATTAAACCGTCGGATCATTTGGGCCTGCTTTCGCACCTGCTCGACTTGTAGGTCTCACAGTTAACCTGGCTTCTACCCATACGCTCGACGCATAGTTGCCAACCATGCTGAGCCAAGCTTCGCGCTCCTCCGTTACTCTTTGGGAGGAAACCGCCCCAGTCAAACTGACCCGCAGGCACTGTCCCTCATCTGGCTTACAGAGTGAGGTTAGAATCCTAATTAGCCAAGAGTGGTGTTTCACATTGCGACTCCACCGGAACCGAGGCCCCGGCTTCGAAGTCTCCCACCTACGCTACGCATAGTTAATCAGAACACAATACCAGCTTACAGTAAAGGTGCATAGGGTCTTTCCGTCCTACTGCGGGCAGGCGGCATCTTCACCGCCGTTACAGTTTCGCCGAGATCCTCTCCGAGACAGTCGTTCAGTCGTTACACGATTCGTGCAGGTCGGAACTTACCCGACAAGGAATTTCGCTACCTTAGGACCGTTATAGTTACGGCCGACATTCACTGGGACTTAAAGACCGAGCTTCCCCCGCCACTTCTAAACTCAGGTCCATGCTCTTGTGTATGCGCTTTTTGAGGAGCCCGAGGGATGAGCCGTACTGTTTCAAAGCACGCTCCCGGTCCCGGGCATCCTGCTCATTGCGGTAAGCTTCGTAGTAAAACCGGCAACCAGCCTTTATGCTCGCGTTGCTGGTGCGCTCGATAGCGTCGCCGCAAATCAAAACTATAGCCGATGTAAATTTGGCCATGTTTCGGACTTCTTAAGACATAAACATAGAACATAGATGGAATTCAGAAGAGGCGGGGTAACAAGATCTCTTAATCTTTCAGCATTGGTCACGTGTCACACCCTATACGTCGTCTTGACGACTTTGCAGAGTGCTGTGTTTTTGTTAAACAGTCGCTAAACGCAATTTACTGAGACCCGCCGGCGCCACATTGCTGCAACACCATTGGGCACCCCTTCTCCCGAAGTTACGGGGCTAATGTGCCGAGTTCCTTAGAGAGGTTTCTCTCGCGCGCCTGAGTGCGCTTACACTCACCCACCTGTGTCGGTTTACGGTACGGGCACCTTAGTATGCCCATCAGCTTTTCTCGGCATCTTCTCCACCAATGCGCTTCGGGTTGCCCCTAAGCTCAGCATTCGATTGCCTAGTTGATGTGTTCTGATGCGTCCCTGATGGTAAAATGTCGGTGGCGCAGGAATATTTAACCTGCTGTGCATCCGCTACGCCTTACGGCCTCGCGTTAGCTCCCGGCTAACCCTGGGAGGACGAACCTGGCCCAGGAAACCTTGGGTTTACGGCGACCAGGATTCTCACCTGGTTTATCGCTACTCGTGTCTGCATTCTCACTAATC
>DASYZB010000118.1 GCA_035946615.1 Verrucomicrobiia bacterium | reverse complement strand
TGGCGCAAATCGAACATGAATTGTCAAAAATTGAGATGTGACCCCTTGGCTTTACTTGGCTTTAACCCCTTGGCTTTACTTTTTCCGGGGACTAAAGACGACGAGTTTCTTGATGACATAATCTCTGCGTTTGAGGATTTTCACATTAGTAACCCTGCTTGGCGACGGTAGCTGAACAGAAACGCTGAAATGAGCAATCCGAAGAAAGGCAAGAGGATCAAGCTATGGCAGCTTCTGGTGCTCGTCATCTTGATAGGCGTTGCCCTGGCTTGGCTCCTTAGCGATCTTATAACTCTGCCTTAGAGCCAAAGGTCCCGCCGTCACAATGGTCTCCGTGCATGGTGGTCGGGTCCTGGGCCACCGGCCTGCACGAGAATCCGGGCCAGTGAGGAGGGGACCTGGCGTCATGGCAGCCGAACGTTTTTTGGCTTTCGCTTCACACGCGAAAGGCGTTTTTCAAGAATCAGCAGGCATTGCAGTATCAGGGTTAAGAGATTGACTGCCGTTTTTGCCACCGACAGCCAGTGAGTGTGATTTTTTCAGTCATCAAAAGAACAGTTACCGGCGAGAACTAAAATCGTTCGCATGATCTTTGAAGGTGGCTCTAGCCTGAAGCCAAGTTCCATGGGAAACGACAAGCTGATTTTAAGAAGCCTCGCTGGCTCCTGGAGTAGGATTATTGCGACCGAAAACTTTATAGCCTCAGTAAAAAAGCACGAGTTCACTGGTATTACTTTCATCGAGTGCGGCGCTTACGTTTAGCAATGATCCCTGGGCCAAGTTCCAAAATATAATTCCGCAACCAATAGCATGGCAGGCGCCACCTATTTTGGAAATGATTCCGCAGCAGCTTCTTGGAGTTCGCGGCCTTGCAACTTGGAAGGTGCGCCTTCTCTTCTATTCATCCGAAGGCCTCAACACACGGGCCACCCACATCCAGTGCTGTCCTCGCGGTTTTCGGACCTCGACCGCTGATCACCGGCGAAGCCCTGCTAAAGGAGTCAGAAGCGCGACTGCTCCGGCTTTGTCGCTCTCATTTTCCCCCGCCGACCACCCGGTTGTCAACGCCGCTTCGCGCTTGACGCGGGGACATTGGCGGCCTTTCCGCCGAGTTCTCGCTCGGGCAGGTGACCAGTTGGCCTCAATACGGACCGTATAGCTGGCCTGGGCCTCAACAAGCGGCAGCAAGCGGCCGCCCGCCTCGGCGCCATTCAGGCCCTTGCAGCCTGAATTGGTGGCAGAAGGGTTGCGGCAATTGCGCGAGTTTCGCTGGTGGATCGTTTTTGACTTCTTCATAACAGAGCTGCGACGTTTAGTTCAAGAACGAGACCTCATTGGCCTGGAGCAAGGCATGGGCGTACTCCTGCCAGACTGTCAGAGGATTGCGCGTCTGTGGCAAACGCGCTCGTCGCGGCCTGAATTGGTTTGCGCCGGTGAAGTTGGCGACGGGGCGCACGGCGCGCGGGCCGGCGGCCACTTTGTCCGAAGCGGGTTTATCCTCGATGAACTCGATGCCGAGTTTGGTTTCCTCAGGACTGGGCGGCCTCTGGTAGATGCGTTCATAGAGAAACTGGATTCGCGCGGCATCATCATCGCATTCACGAAAATCGCGCAAGGCGACCAAATGTTTGGCCTGCTCGACCACAAGCGGGCTGTTCATGAGGAAGAGGGCCTGCTGCGGCACGGTGGTTTGGTGCCGGCGGCCATTGGGCATCGAAGGGTCGGCGAAATCAAAATTGATGAGAACGTCCGCCACATTCGCGCGGTCCACGCGGCCATAAATGGTCCGGCGCCGTGAGTAGGGCTCTTTGCCGATCTCGACGGGGCGCCCATACATCGTGAGGTCCAGGTCCCCCCCAATGGCCAGGAGCGAATCGCGCAGGGCCTCGAATTCCAGACGCCGGATGTTGGCCCGCCACAGCAGACGGTTATCGGGATCGACTTGCGCGTAACGCGGGTTGTTGGCGCTGCTCTCCTGATAGACACTCGACAGCAGAATCAGCCGGTGGATTTTTTTAATGCTCCACCCCTCGTCCAGGAAACGCGACGCCAGGTAATCCAGCAGCTCCGGATGACTTGGGGGCTCGGACATCATGCCGAAATCGTCCGGGGTGGAAACGAAGCCTTCGCCGAAATGATGCAGCCAGATACGGTTGATCATCACCCGCGGGGTAATGGGATCGCCCTTGCTGACAATTGCCCAGGCCAGGTCCAGCCGCCCGCTGCCGTTAGTGAACGCGGGCCGCATCGAGCCGGCCAGCACTTCAAGAAAATGCCGGGGCGCCAAGGGGCCCTTATTGCCCGCGTCGCCCCGGATGAATACCGGTGTATCATGGGTCCGCGCCAGGTCCTCAAGGACCATCGCGCGCGCGGGGGCGCCCGGATGCGTCATTTCGAGGCGGGCGATTTTCGTCGCGTTTTCGCGCTGCGCCCGCTGGAGCTGGCGCAGGCCCTCGCGATTGCGCGCGCGGCGATATTCGCGGAACCTCGCCTGGATGGCCTCCTTCTCGCGTTCGATCGCCATCCGTTGCTCATAATAATCGTGGTACTCGGGGCCGCCGACGTGTTCTTGAATCACCGGCTCGATGGACGGCTCGGCGCAATTGGCGAACACGCCGTAAAGGGAATAATAATCGCGCGTCGGGATGGGATCGAACTTGTGATCGTGGCAGCGGGCGCAGGTCACCGTGAGCCCGAGGAACCCTTTGGTGACGACATCGATCCGATCGTTGATGATATCGTTTTGCATGCCCATGAACCGATCGCCAACCGTCAAAAACCCCAGCGCGCAAAGATTGGTCGGATTCCGCGCGGTGGCCGGGAGTTTGTCGGCGGCGATCTGCTCGATAACGAACAAGTTGTAAGGCTTGTCCTGGTTGAAGCTGCGAATCACATAATCGCGATACGTCCAGGCAAACGGATAATTGGGGTCCTCGCGTTGGCGGCGGACCTGGCCCTTAGTGTCGCTGTAACGGGCCACATCGAGCCAGTGCCTGCCCCAGCGCTCACCGTAGTGCGGCGAGGCCAGGAGGCGGTCCACCACCTTGGCAAATGCATCCGGAGAGTCGTCCTTGAGAAAATCATCGATCTCTTGAGGGGTGGGTGGCAAGCCGATGAGATCAAATGTTGCCCTCCGCAGGAGAGTTCGCTTATCTGCTGGTGGATTGGGTTTGAGACCCTTTTCCTCGAGCTTCGCCAGGATAAAGTTGTCAATGGGTGTCTTTGGCCAGGAACTGTCCTTTACCTCGGGCACGGCGGGATGTGTCAAAGGTTGCCAGGCCCAATGTGATTTGCTGGTTTCGACCGGACGATTGCCGGTGTCCCCGCGCGGGTCCGGGGCGCCCATTTGAACCCAGGCGGTCAAGTCAGCAATCGCGGCATCGGAGAGCTTCTTGCCTTTGGGCGGCATTTGGAGGTCAGGGTCTGTGTAGCGGATTGCTTTAATGAGCAAGCTATGCTCGGGGTCGCCGGGCATAATAGCCGGGCCGCCCTCGCCGCCTTTGAGCACCCCCTGGCGGCTGTCCAACAGCAACCCGGCCTTGATCTTCTCGGCATGCTGGCTATGGCATCGGTAACAGTTTTCCGAAAGCACTGGCCGAACCCGGTTCTCAAAGAACTCGAGCTGGGCAGGAGTGGGCTCGACGGCACGACAATGCCCGCCCAGGAATAGAACGAAGAGCGCGCCGACACTGGCAGAGCCCAAACGGTGCATGCCACCTCCAACCGGCGAGACACGGACCGAACCCGCCGGCGCGGCGGCCGATGCAACCAGGATTTTGTTCTCATCCCGGAGGGATGATTGAGAATAGCCCGACGCTTCAGCGTTGGGGATAGGTGTGGGGGCGTGAGTCCCGAAGGGACGGCTGAATAGAGGACGCAAGTGTGCAGGTTCAGCGGTCCCTTCGGGACTAAAGGGCTGCAACGTCCTCTCCCCAACGCCGAAGCGTTGGGCTATTGTCGGATGTCCCTCCGGGACAGCCAGGTCACTGGTTCTGACCATCCGACCCGGAGCACAAATCCCAGCCTGGATTTCCACGGAGCTACTGGCATTGGCCAAGTCGCCCGCGCCAGGTTGAAGTTGAGCCTCTTTCACGACTAAGCAATCACCGCTTTGACGACCTCGCCGGAGACGTCCGTAAGCCGGAAATCCCGGCCATTATAGCGATAGGTGAGTTTCTTGTGATCGAAGCCCAGCAGGGCAAGAATCGTGGCGTGCAGGTCGTGAATGTGGACGCGATTTTCCACGGCAGCAGCCCCAAACTCATCAGTAGCCCCGTGAACCATGCCGCCGCGCACCCCGCCTCCAGCCAGCACGGTCGTGAACGCCTTGCCATTATGGTCGCGCCCGGGATTCTCGCCGCCATTTCTGTCCCGCACCGGTTTACGGCCAAATTCGCCTCCCCAAATAATCAAGGTGCTGTCGAAAAGATTGCGTCGCTTGAGGTCTGCAATAAAGGCAGCTAAGGGCTGATCGATGTCTCGGGCGCGCTCGGGGAGCTTCTCCTCGATGTCCTGGTGATGGTCCCAGCCTCCCGCCCAGACTTGCACAAACCGCACCCCGCGCTCGATGAGCCGGCGAGCGATCAAGAGCTGGTTGCCTTGGGCGCTGCGGCCATATAACTCGCGCATGGCTGATGGCTCCTTGGCAAGATCGAAGGCGTCAGTGGCCTCGGTTTGCATCTTGAAGGCCATCTCGAAAGCCTGCAGGCGGGCCTCGAGCTGGGAATCCTTCTGCAAGTTTTGCGCGTGTAATTCGTTCAGTTTGTGTACCAGGTCCAATTGGCGGCGCTGTTCATTCAATGGCGTGTAGGGGTTGTGAATGTTTTGGACGAGCTGGTTCACTGAAGTGATTCGGGTGTTGATGCTCACTCCCTGGTAAATGCCGGGCAGAAAAGAGGCCTGCCAATTGGAACTCCCGCCCGGCGGTGTGCCGCCCGGGCGCAGTGAGATATAACCCGGCATGTTCTGATTCTCGGTTCCAAGCCCATATAAAACCCACGAGCCCAGGCTTGGCCGCGAAAAGCGCGTCGAGCCGGTATTCATGAACACCGTCGCCACCTCATGCGCGGGGATATCGGTGTACATCGAGCGCACTACCGCCAGGTCATCCACCAGTTCCCCCAATTTTGGAAATACTTCGCTGATTTCAATTCCCGAAGCGCCTTTTTTCTCAAATTTGAAAGGAGAAGCCATCGCTACTCCATCACTGCCGGGAATGCTTTGACCGTCATATTGCGCCAAGGCCGGTTTAGGGTCCCACGTGTCCACATGCGAAGGGGCGCCTTGAGCGAAAATGTGGACGACGTGTTTGGCTTTGGCCGGGAGCGGCGGGTCCCGGGGGGCCAATGTCGCTACTGTCTCGGCCTGGGCGGTGGAAACCAGCTCCTGCCCGAGAAGCCCCGCGAGCCCCAGCATGCCGAATCCCATCCCCGCCCGCTGCAGAAACTGGCGGCGGGTAATGAACAGGTCCTCGATGCGCGGGTAATGCTCTCGGATAAACTTGTCGTCGGCGCTCATAATTGTATCAATATGACAGAAGACGCCATGATTAGGCATCTGGTTTCGCATTTATTGCAAATTTGATGCCAAGAAATGACTACCAGGTACTTAAAAGGCGAATGCCAGCACTGCGGCGGCCACTTGGAATTCCCTGCCGACTCTGTCGGTTTAGCAGCGCCTTGCCCGCACTGCGGCAATCAAACTGAGCTGCTTTTGTTGGTCCCGGTACAGGAACCCACAATCCCAACCCGTGCGATTGTGTGGACGGTTATTGGGGTGGTGATACTTGGGTTGGGATTAGCCGGGGCATTAGTGGCATTAAAGCGAGCGGAAAGGTGGGCTGCGCGGCAGAAAGCCGCCGCAGCGGCAGCTTTGGCCGGGAACACGGCCACGAATCTTGAAGGGCAAGTTGGGGCGGCAGGCCCTATAAGTTCTACGAATGCCTTTTCCGCCTCAGCCATCGCACTGGAAAAAGCCCCCGGGACCTCGCTGATCTATGCCGTGGGGACGATTCGCAATCTGGCCTCACGCCAGAGGTTCGGTGTGAAGGTGGAGTTGAATCTCTTCGATGAATTCGATCGGAAGGTCGGCACGGCAACGGATTACGAACAGGTGCTTGAACCCGGAGCGGAGTGGCATTTCAAGGCGCTGGTGCTGGATTCGAATGCCACGACTGCGAAGCTGGCAACCATCACTGAACGACAATAAGGCGCCAGCGGCAAGATGGCATGGCGCACTTTAAGGGAAAGCGAAGGGGACCCCGGGAAGTAAACGGCGCTGAACTACTGCGCCTTTTGGTAAACGCGGACGTAATTCACGTCAAACGGCGCCGGGAATTGAGTGGCGTCATCCGGTGGGCCTGGCCAGTCGCCGCCCACCGCCAGGTTGACAAGCATATACATTTTACCGTGCGGGATGGAGTCCTCTGACCGGAACCTCTCCGCGCCATCCACAAACCACACGATGGCCTGCGCCGACCACTCAACTGCAAAATCATGGAACATTTTTCTTTTTACCTTTCTGCGATTACTCTCATTGCATGGATAAGGAACAGGTAGCCGGCATTTTGACCAGTATCGCCACGTTGCTCGAACTGAAGGGGGAGAACCCGTTCAAAGCGCGCGCCTATCTGAACGCCGCGCGCGCCCTGGAAGGCATGAGCGAACCTCTGGACAAAGTCATTGGGGAGGAGCGATTGGCAGAAGTTAAAGGGATTGGCGAATCCATTCAGAAGAAAATCTGCGAACTTATCACAACAGGACGGCTGGCGTATTACGAGGAACTCAAAGCCGCCACGCCGCCCGGGCTGGTGGCCATGCTCGACATCCCGGGGCTGGGCCCAAAAAAGATCAAAGCCCTCCACGACGAACTCGGTATCGAGACAGTCGAGCAACTCGAAGCGGCCTGCAATGAGGGCACGGTAGCGCGCCTGAAGGGTTTTGGCGAAAAGACCCAAACCAACATTTGTGAGGGCATCCACCGGCGCCGCGCCTATGCTTCGAGGCATCTGCTGGGCGAGACGTTGCCGCTGTCCGAGAGGTTGTTGGAACGGCTCCGCTCGCATGAGGAGGTGTTGCGGTGCAGCACGGCAGGGAGTTTGCGCCGCTATCGCGAGGTCATTGGCGACATCGATTTGCTGGCCTCGTCGCGACATCCCGGAGAGGTGCTGGAATTCTTTACGCGCCAGCCGGGCATCCTCGAGGTGCTGGCCCGGGGCGACAGCAAGGCCAGCATCCTCCTGGAAGGAGGCATCCAATCGGACCTGCGCGTGGTCAGTGATTCCGAGTACGCCCCGGCTCTGATGTATTTCACCGGCAGCAAGGAACACAATATCATCATGCGCCAGCGGGCCATCGACCGCGGGCTGCGGCTCAACGAATACGGCCTGTTCCGCTCGAAGAGCGAAACTCGTGACCCGAAGCTGCTCGTCCCGTGCAAGACCGAGGAGGAAGTCTTTCAAGCACTCGGGTTGAGTTATATCCCGCCGGAGATGCGCGAGGACCTCGGGGAGATTTCTCTGGCCGAGCAGGGCCCCCTGCCGCGGCTGTTGGAATGGACTGACCTGAAAGGCTCGCTGCACAATCACTCGACCTGGAGCGATGGGCACCAGCGCCCGGAAGAGATTGCCAGAGACATGCAGGAGCTGGGGTTGGCGTACTGGGGGATAACAGACCATTCCAAGTCCTCGTTTCAGGCCAATGGCCTCGATGCGTCCCGGCTGAAACAACAACTCAAGGAAATCGCCTCCATCAACGCCGCCCTGGCCAAGGAGGCAATCCCATTCCGGCTGCTGACCGGCGCCGAGGTGGATATCTTGCGGGATGGCCGGCTGGATTTTCCCGATGAGCTGCTGGCGGAACTGGACGTGGTCATCGCCAGCATCCACCAGAGCTTCAGCCAAACAGAGACCGAAATGACCAAGAGGCTGATTGGCGCGGCGCGCAATCCCTACGTCCATATCCTGGGTCATTTAACTGGCCGCTTGCTGCTCGACCGCGAGCCTTACAAGGTTGATCATCGGGCGGTGGTGGATGCGTGCGCCGAAACGGGCACCTGGATAGAACTCAATGCCAGCCCCAACCGTTTTGATATGGACTGGCGCTTCTGGCCCTATGCGAAATCTAAAGGGGTAAAATGCGTCATCGATTGCGACGCCCACCGTTTCGAGCACGCCGGTTTTCTACGCCTGGGCGCCGGCATTGCGCACAAAGGCTGGCTGACCAAGGAAGACGTGGTGAACACACTGCCTTTTGACAAGTTGATCAAGGCTCTGCGCGCCAAACGGCCGCCAAGGAAGGCATGAAGAGAGACGCAGCAAACGCAAAGCATGGCAAACCGCTGTATAACTGCACTTTTGGGTTAGATTAGGCCATACGCAAGCTGCTGCTGTGCCCGCCGGAGCATTACGGTATCGAGTACGAGATTAATCCCTGGATGCATCGCGCTCAGCAGGCTGTCAGCGCCGTGGCGGCGAGCCAATGGCAACAGCTCAAGGAGCAGTTGCAATCGTTGGGTTGCGTTGTCGAACTCATTGAGCCTGAGCCGGGGCTGCCGGACATGGTGTTTACGGCCAACGCGGGGTTGGTCGTAGGCAACAGGTTTATCCGCAGCAACTTCAGATTCCCTCAGCGGCGTGGCGAAGAACAACACTTCGAGCAATGGTTCGCCCGGAATGATTATGAGATCGCGCGCCTGCCGCAGAATATGCTTTTCGAAGGAGAAGGGGATGCGTTGTTTTGCGGCGACACTCTGTTCTGCGGCTACCGGTTCCGGTCCGATATTCATTCACACCGGTACCTGGCCGAGCTGTTGAAATGTCTGGTTGTTTCGGTCGAGTTGGTGGATGACCGGTTTTACCATCTCGACACGTGTTTTTGTCCATTGCCTCGAGGCGGCGCGGCCTGGTACCCGGCGGCATTCGATGAATACGGTCAGCGGGCCATCCGGCAGCATGTGGCGCCGCTGATCGAGGCCCCGGCGGAAGAAGCGGGCCATTTCGGCTGCAACGCGGTATGTCTGGAAAAAGATGTGGTGCTGCCGGAAAGCTGCCCGCGCCTGGGCGAGGCCTTGCAGAAGGAAGGCTATCAGACGCATCGACTCGCCATGACGGAGTTTCTTAAAGCCGGCGGCGCATGCAAATGCCTGACGCTGTTTTTGCCGCAGAAGAACTGAACCCGCACTACTTCTTTATAAACAGCGCCAGAGATGCGGTGTAACCATGGAGGAAATTCTTTTGGCCGACCGGTCCAATCTCGCCATTGCAAAAGAAACCGGACAAACCGAGAGGCCCCAGGCGCTGCTGGACCATCTGGGCGTCGTGATTGGGCTTGCCGAAGAGGCCTTGCCCGCGCCCATTGCAACTGCACAGGCAACCGCCATAAATGGTGGCCGCACCCAGCTTGGCGCGGGCGCGAGTCAACAACTCGTCCATATCCTCGGTAGCCGCAGTTGCCGAGCGCCGCTGGAACTGCACGGTTTGGCCCAGGCGCGGCAAGGCGCCCACCGCGATGCTCCCGGAGCGCGGATCGGCCCCGAGCAAATTGCGGATGAGGAAGTCGCCGCGATGAAAGTCTTCGAGGTACTCGTTCACGACCAACCCGATGAAGAGATTGCCGCGCGCCTTTTTTTGGTCTTCGGGCGCGAGTTGATTGAAAGTTTCGGCAAGCACTTCGTAGGCAGGCCGGTTGCCGATCTCGTGGATAATGTTTTGCTCAACCTTGGTTAACGTCCAGGTCTCTCCGATGGGGGTGCAGCCTTGAGAGGTCACTCCGGCCAATCCAACCGCGCCGCCGAATGAAAGCGCCACGCCGCCTTCTTCGAACACGTCGCCGTTAAGATAAATCTGCGTCGTTTGCTCGGTCAGGTCACCGCTAGCCAAACCGCCAAGCACTGGCCGCGGGGCGTATGCTTCATTCCAGGTCTTGAGCCACGACTCGCTATCCAGGTGAAACGGGTCAATAAAGACCAGCCAGCCATTGGTCTGGTCGGGCTGCAAACCGGTCTCTGACCGCCAATAGGCCGGTCCACTGCATTGCTCGACCTGGGCCTGGGTGAAGTGAAATCCTTTCAAATCTGCGCCGGGCAAGGAATAGAGGCCGAGGGTGATGCCGGCGTTCTGTTCGACTTCCTGCGCGCCGACGATCAATGCCTGGCTGGAGCAGCCCGCCAGCAGCGGGATACGGGCATGGACCTGCAATATCTCAAGAACTTGCCTGGCAAAGGGAAAGAACCGGGGCGTCATGAAAACCAATCCCAGTGATACCGGCCCGGTCAATTGGTAGCGAAGATGTTCGGCCCATTTTTGAATGCCGGCTTCCTCGAAGGCGCCCGGCCAATGTGCCGCTGTGGAATATTCGTTACCCACAAGCCAAACTTAATGGCGCCGAGTCTAAATGCAACCTCAACGCGCTCCTATTCAGGCTCCGGCGATTGCGGACGTAACATTGCGGAGTCAAACTGGGAGGGAGGAGTTGGTGGACAAAAGCCATTATGGAGTGGAGAATGGCTAAGCGCCCGCTTGTCCGCCTGCGGCGCATTCCACACCAGCACTAGCGCGAAGATGACAAACTTGAAGGCTGGAACAACGGTAACACCCTCTTAGTGCCCTCGGTCTTTGAACGTCAATTCGGCTATCCCTGATTTATCGAGCCCGCCGAATCCGGCAGCCACCAGGCGTTCGTATTGTTTTTTGGTTGCCACAGCCAGGGGCAGGTTAAGCCCATGCTCTTTGGCCAATTTGAGGGCAATGCCGGAATCCTTCGCGGCGTGCTCGCCTGAAAAAAAGCAGGAGTGCTCCCGGTTTTGCATGTCTTCGCCATCTGTTTTGAGGACCTGAGAATTGGCGCCGGTCTCGGAGAAGACTTCGCGCAGGAGCGTCAGATCAAGCCCAAGGGCATCGCCCAGAGCAAGACCTTCTGCCAGGGCAGCCGTGTTGATGTTCATCACCATATTGACCAGCGCCTTGACTTGCGCCGCCTTGCCTGCCGGCCCGATGTGCCGGATCGATGAACTGATTTTTTCCAGAATCGGTTTGGCGCGCTCGAATGCCGCCGGTGTGCCGCCGCACATGAGGTAAAGAGTGCCTTGGCGGGCTTGGGTGATGCTCGAGGCCATGCAGGCTTCCAGTCCAAGCGCCCCAGCCTTCTCGGCCTTAGTTTCCGCCCAGACGTGGACGGCGGGCGTCAGCGTCGCGCAGTTAATAAAGAGCTTGCCCCGCGCTCGTCGCAGCAGGCCGCCGTTAAAAACCTGCTTCATCGCGATGTCATTTGTGACGACCGTAAAGACGACATCACAGAGCCGGGTGACCTCTTTCAACTCCTGGGCGGCCTGGCATCCCAACTCCTGCGCCAGGGCTTGTGCCCTTTCGGGATGAGAATCCAACACCGCTGCAATTGGGTACCCACAGTCCTTCAGGCGGCGCGCCATATTCGCACCCATCCTGCCGACGCCAACAAATCCAATCGTTTCAGGCATAATTCAGGTTTTCTTCGGAATAGAGTAAGGGATGGAGGGCAGGTCGTCCTCATCTTCTTGGTCGTCCTCGATCTGGTCAGATCGTAGCAGTCGATGCCCGGAGGCTTGATCCTTCTTCTGTTGGTGTGCCGCGGGTTTGACCTGGTGAAACTCAGGGCTGAGATCAGAGCCTCCTGGCGTCGGCTGCTACGGACCAGGACGAGGAGGAAGGCGGCAAACTATTTTTTAAACGTGCTCCTAGTGCGTCATGGCGTATTCGAGGATGTTAATGAACATGGGGTAGGCCATCGGCTCGGAAAAAATCTTAAAATAACTTTCGTCGTCGCTTTCGTGCTCCCATCCATCGCCAAAGTGATTGTTATGGCAAATGATCACCATCATGCGGTTCTTGTTATCGTAAATCGCATAAAAATGGGGGTCATGATTCTTGTCGTAATAAGGCCAGCCCGGATCATACGAGGTGCGGAAGCGAAAGAAGGCCCCCACGCTTGGCATTTGAGGCTCCTTCTTGAAATTAAACACGCAATGAAAAATGGGATGGTCGAGCGATAATTCAACGGGCTCACGTTCGGGGAACACCCGCTTGAGTTGCTCATAAAAATGCGTCCACTGCTCATCTCCCCAAAAATCATCGGCCATGAGGAACCCGCCGTTCAAAAGGTAACGGCGTAGATCGCGGACCTCCGAGTCAGAAAGCACCACCCTGCCGGCTGAGGCAAGGTACACAAAGGGATACTTTTCAAGGTCCTTGGTGGTAATGTCGATAAAGTTCAGGCCGGGCCGGACGGTGAGGCTGGTCACCTGGAACAGGCGGTACGTCAGATTCAAATCGGCCTCGGGCGTATCATCGTCCCATTGGCGTCCGCCGCCCAGGCCATACCGCGTATCGGTATCAAATCTGAGCCGCGCGAACGTGAAGACATCCTCCTCGAACCCGGGGACCAGCGCTTGTTGCATCAATTGCTGTTCCTGAGCAGCCTCGGGACTATCCATCCCATAGCTGCGGCCAAAGCGGGTCCTGGCGCGGTTCTGACCCTGGGCCGGGGCGAGCGGGAGGACACTGATAAGCGCTAATGAGAGAATGGCCACCCATCCTGGCCGCTTGATTCTTTTGCGTTTCATTGCAGTCGTGAGCATCTACGCTCTGTGCCAGGGCGCGAGTTGTCAAGTCGTGGAGCGTCAGGAGCGTGAGAGCGTAAAGCATGGGGGTTCGGATGTGCGTTGACACTTTTGCGCGGATGCTTAGCCGTAGCCATTTGACTTACGGCTTATCGTTTCCTTTTCTGATCCAGCAGCCACTCGTAAAGCGCCGGATTATTGTAGGTCTCAGTCCAACAATCATGGCCGGCATCCGGATAGACCGTAAACTTCACATTGCCTCCGGCAGCCCGGATGGCCTCGACCATCTCCTTCGAGCGCGCCGGCGGCACGGTTGGGTCTTTGGCGCCATGGAAAACCCAGATAGGCAAGCGGGCCAGTTTGGGGGCGTCGGCCGGATTGCCTCCTCCGCAAATGGGCACAATGGCGGCAAATTTCTCCGCGTGCTCCGCCGCCAGGGCCCAGGTCCCAAAGCCGCCCATGCTCAGACCGGTCAGATAAACCCGGTCTTTATCGACGCGATACTTGGAGATGATTCGGTCCAGCAGGGCATTTAGGACGTCCGGGTTCCAGCCGCGCCCGGGGCTTTGTGGTGAAACCAGGATAAAGGGGAAGTCCGGCTTGGACTCAACGATCTTAGGCGGCCCGTGCACCTTGACCTTTTCGATGTTCGTGCCGGATTCGCCCGAGCCGTGCAGAAAGAGCATGAGCGGCCATTTCTTTCTAGAGCCTTCGTAACCCTGGGGCAGAAACAGCAAGTAATTGAGTTTGGCCGTTGTGGTGATCCTAGCTTCGAAATGCTTCTCCTGCTGGACGGGCGAGTCAGTTGATTGAGCCGGAGCGGCACAGGCCAGCAGTGAAAAAAGAAGAGACGCTTGGATTGGTAAGGATTTCATTTTCATCGCGGCAGAATATGGACGTGCGTTCAGGGGACAATCCAACCGAGTGGCGCAAAAACCGCAAGCTGAAACTGGAAAATGAAAAAGAGCCTGAAAGGGGAATCAAGGGCTGGGCAGGAGCAAGGCGGCTCAGCTCAAGGCTCGAGGGTGAAATTATCTGGCGTAGCGGTGCGGGTTCGTTAATAGTAGGTCCGCACAAACAAGTGGCCGCAAAAACCAAACGTCGCGCCGCGCGCTATCCGCTTTCGGGGCGAACAGCCGCTTTAAAACTGAAGGAAACGTCGCAAGGCATCCTGCTGCCGCCAGATTGGTCAATCGATGCATCCCAGAAGAGCGGGCTTTCGAAGGTTAATGGAGGCTTTGCTGATTCGGCCTTCAGCGATAACAAATTGCGCCCAATTCATCGCTGGGTGCCGTGGATAGCCGGATTCTCAGCGGAGTTCGTGCAGGACGCATTCGCCCGGTATTTGCCGCCGAACTCCAACGTCCGAGCTGTGGTTCTCGACCCTTTCTGCGGCGTCGGAACGACTCTCATCGAGGCCATGCGGTGCGGCCATGACGCTGTGGGATTCGAGATCAACCCTTACGCGGCTCTGGCGGCCACCGCGAAGTGCCAGGCGGCCGACATCGCTCCTGAGCAGGTGGGTGGGGTCATTCTTAAATTCCAACAGCACATGAGCCGGGCGGCCAGGCGCAACGGCACCGCAGCAGTGCCGGAATATTTCCGCAGCCGAATCCCGTTTTTCGGGAGCCATTCGCAAGCAAAGGTGCTCAAAGCAGTGGGTTTTATCCAGCACATCGAGCCCAAGAACATTCAAGACTTGTTCTGGCTCGCATTCGGCTCTGTCATGGTGAGCCTGTCGAATTATTCGTACGAGCCGAGCCTGTCATCCCGACCGGCGGCAGGCAAGGCGACCCAGGATGACGCGCCTGTCGCGGAAGCAATCCTCACCAAGCTTCTGGCGATGAAATCCGACGTGAGCTGGTTTCGGGCAGAGTTGGACCGTTTTGAGCCGAGGTCAACGGGCCGGGTCATTACAGAGAGCTTCCTTAAAGGGGCGCGGCAGTTGCGAGCGGGCTCGGTGGACCTGATCGTCACCTCTCCTCCGTACCTGAACAACTATCATTACGTGAGGAACACCCGGCCTCAGCTCTTCTGGCTTGGTTTTATAAAGAAGGCCAGTGAACTGAAGGGCCTCGAAAACCAGAACTTTGGCAAGTACTGGCAAACGGTCCGTGACCTCGAAAGCGTGCCGCTGGATTTCGAACATCCTGGTCTGGAAGGCCTGCTCGAGAAAATCAGCAAAATCGGCTTAGACCGCGGAACCTACGGCGGGCCCGGTTGGGCGAATTATGCCGCCACTTATTTTAACGATATGAACCGATTCTGTTGCGCCGCAGAGCACGTCCTCCGGCCGCAGGGCCGCGCTGTGGTGGTCGTTGGAAATTCCATACTCCAAGGCGTGGAAATCCCAATCGACAACATCCTCGCCGACCTGGCGTCTCGGCACAATCTGGTCACCGAAAATATCCACATCGTGCGCCAGAAACGCGTCGGCGCCAGCATTGTCGCTTCTTCGGTGCGGCAAGGAGCAAAAAGCACGGCCAGGCTCTACGAGAGCGCGGTTGTGCTACGGCGAATCTGAGCTAAGCATGTTTGGATTGTTTGATTTCGATTTGCCTGGAGCGGTGACGGAGCTCAAATCAAGATTGCCCTTCACATTCAGGTTCGACATTCCTAAGAGCGACGCAGCCACTCCTGTCAGCCTGAGAAATGTCCCACGACAGGCTCGCGCCATCGTCCAGCAACTTGTCAGCGCTCTGGGGCGCGGGTGGCAGGCCACCATCTTTCCGAGCCATATTATTTTGTATAAAGAGCAACGGCATTACCCGTACGGCCAAGTTATTCTTCCCGAGACCCGCTGATGCGCGCAAATGGCAACGCCGCCAGTTTCCGCCAGGAGTGCCCTTGAACGCCGGGTGCGGCGAGGTCGAATGGTTTGAAACCGAGTTTGATGGCGGGGGAGTTGTGGTGGAGGCGGAAATCGCGGTGGCTGGCATTGAAGAAACGCGGATTTGCGATACGCGACCCTTCGTCGTTGCCTTCCGCGCGCCATTGCTGCCAGGTCTTCCCGGCGAAATCGAATGGCTTGGCCCCGGCGCGCCAATAAAGATTATCGCGCAGGATGACCCGGACGCCGTTTTTCCATGCGGAATAGCCCAGGAGAAAACCGTTGTCCCAATAAACGATATTGTGTTCGAACGTGAAGGAGAGATGCGGTTCTGCGCGGGTGGCAGCTATCTGGCCCTGCTGGCTGAAGGCAAAGATGTTGTTGCGGAAGATGTTTTCCTTCCCGTAATGCTGGTGGATGCAGCCGTCCAGGACATCGTGGACGAGGTTGTTTTCGAAAAGTATGCCAGAGCTGCCTTCGTCGGTATAGAGGCCCCAGCCCCCGTAGCGCGCAGCATAGACATCGTGAATGAGGTTGTTGCGCACGGTGGCGCCTTCGGAGGGCCCGAGGGTATAGACCCCGCCCATGTCGCTGAGGATGCGGTAGCCCAGGTGATGGAGGTGATTGAACTCAATATGATTGCGCTTGGCGGCGCTCTCGGCGTAGCCCCAGCGCCACCCCACCGAGACGGCTGTATAAAAGAAATCGCCGATGTCGCAATGGGTAATCGAGTTGTCCGAGCTTTGGCCGATCCAGACACCAACGCTTTGAGGCATGATGCGTCCGCCCGCTTGGATGATACAATCGTCGATCGTGATGTGTCCGGTGCGGACCGGTTCGGGGACGATGTCCTTCTCCCCGATCCGCACGCCGCTGATGCCCAAGTCGAACATGCGGGTATGCAGCACGAGGCAATCACGGCAGGCATGCCGAAACCAGAACGCGGTGGCGCCGATATGCTCGACAGCGCAATCCAGGAACCGGATGTCGCGCGCGGCGTTCAGCTCGACGGCGGCGGTCTGAACATTCATCGAGGCCTGCTCGGGCGGCAAGCCCTCAGGGGGAATGCGGAACGCGGCAAAACGGAATTTGAGTCCTTCGAAGCGAATATGCTGGACCCAATCTTCTGGGGAATCTGCATTGCCGCGCAGAGTCAGGAAGCGCTCAGCTTGGGGGGCGATTGCCTCAGCCACTGGCATCAGTTCACCCGGACGTTGCCGGTAATAGACCCAGCCGGCGCTGTCAAGAAACCATTCGCCGGGCGCATCCAGCGCCGCGAGCCAATTCTCGAGAAAAAACTGGCAGCCGCGTTCGATGGGATTCGAGCCCTCGCCCCGCTCGCTGTGCGTGATGAAAATGCCTTTCTCACGGGAAACAGATTCGATGGGCTCGCGGGTGGTGTCCCACTTGTGAAAGACAACGACCTGGACATCGTGCAGGGCGACGGCGTCCGCCGGCAACGAGGCGAGAAGCTCAGGGTTGACAGTAAAGATGTGCCGGAAGCCGGAGCGGCCATTGGTTTCAGGTTCCGACGCAAAGCCGTTCAAAGTACCAAATTCCAATTCGTTGGGGGCGCGGGCGCGCACCGCGCGGCGGCCATTGATCCAAAGCTGGTTGAAGCGCACCAAGGCCTTCGTGGCCGCCTCGGGTCCAGCCGCTCGGGTCATCCAAACCCCTGGCCGTTGCGGGTCCGGCTGCCAACCGCTGAGCAAGCGGCCTGCGGTAATCACGACCGATTCGCCCGGATGTGCCCTGTAACGGACCGGTTGTTGAGCCGACACGCCGGAATCTTCGGGAGTAAATTCCAGCGGTTGTTCGAGTGAGTACGCCCCGGCGCGAAAAGTAACCGTCACCGGCTGGCTGGGGTGATGTTTGCGTTCGGCCCGGGCGTGTTGCTGGGCCGCCTGAAAGGAAGCCAACGGCTTGCTGCGGGTGCCGGGATTGGCGTCGTCACCGTCTGGGGCAACAAACAATTCGGCTGAGAGGGATCGGCCACAGGCCAGAGCAAGAAGGGTTGCTGCAATGAGGGTTTTGCACATAAGTAGCTAAGCGAGCCCACAGAGTTTATACAGAAGCAAGCGTCCTCTCCAATTCACGATGATTGATTTTGCCAGTGCCCAGCCGGGGGATGTCGTGGACGATCTTAATCTCCCGAGGGGCGGCGAGGTTGCCCAGGCCGCGGGCGCGGATGCGTTCGCGCACCTCTTCAAGCTTGAGCCGCGGCTCGTTGGTGACGGCAATGAGTTTCTCTCCCTTGGCCTCGTCGGGCTTGGCAATCACGGCAACGGCGAACTTCAAACCGTATTGGGGGAAGGCGCCGGCCAGCGCCTCCTCGACAGCGGTCAGGCTCACCATTTCACCGCTTACCTTGGCAAAACGTTTCAAGCGGCCCAGAATGAAAACGAAACCCTCCTCATCAACACGCGCAATGTCACCTGTATCGTACCAGCCGCCCAGGCTCTTGAATTTTGCGTTGGCTTCAGCATTCAAATAACCCCGCATGATGTTTGGTCCGCGGACAAAGAGCCGGCCCGCAGCAGGGGTCGAGCCAGGTGCCGAAGCAGGCGATGGGACGCCGGTTACATTGGATTTTGGCTTTTCGCCAGAGGCCGCCCCATCCTTACTTGGTAGGGTTTCGGAGATGCCTTCCACGGGCTCAAGTCGGTACTCGATGCGAGGCAGGAACCGGCCAGCGGACCCTGGTTTCGGCCACATCGGCAGGTTGCCAGTGAGACATGGGCTGCATTCAGTCGCCCCATAACCCTCCAGAATGCGCACGCCAAACTTATCCATCCATGTTTTGCTGGTGCCCTCCTGAAGCTTCTCTGCGCCGGCGAAAAGATACCGCACGCTGCGGAAATCGTAGGGGTGCGCCTTGCGGGCATAGCCAGCGAGGAAAGTGTTGGTGCCGAAAAAGACGGTGCAGTTGAGATTGTAAAAAGCCGATGGCACGACCCGGTAGTGCAGAGGCGAAAGGTAAAGGAAGATCGGCACACCCTGCACTAAGGGAAGGAACAGGCCGATGATTAAACCAAAACTGTGGAACAGCGGGAGAGCGTTGAAGAAACGGTCGGTGTCCATCAGATCGATTACCGAGAGCATCTGGCGGATATTGGCCAGCAGGTTGTGATGGGTCAACTCGACTCCCTTGGGGTCGCCTTCCGACCCGCTGGTGAAGAGAATCACGGCTGTATTCTCTGAGCGTGGAGCGATGGAGGTGGATGCCAGGCCAAACAGATGCCTGACGAGGCTTTGGAGCTTTTGACCGCCCGAGACTCGCGCGCGGACGTCTTCCAAAAAGAGCAACTCGATGCCGGCGGCCTCGAGCGGCCCGAGATCGAGCTTGGCGCGCGTGACAAAACTCCTGGAGGTGATCACCTGCTTCAGCCCTGCCAGGCGCGCGCAGGCCAGTAGAATGGCAGGTCCGGTAGTATAATTCAGAATAGCGGGAGTTTTATTGGCCCCCCACAAGCTGAGGACCACGACGGGCGCGGCGTTTATGTTGGGCAGCAGCACACCCACTCGCGGCACTGTTCGATCCAGGAGTGGACGCCACTGGGCGGTCAGCACGTCGGCCCCGATAAGCAGGCGCCGGTAGGTCAATTCTTGCAATGTGGCGTCCTGAAGAATGCGCCGGCCCGGTTCCAGACGCGCCGCCTGGGCGATCGCTTCCGGAACGGTGGCGGGAGCAAAGGCCATCTCGGTTTCAAATTGTTGTTCCACCATCCGGTCGCGCAGCCAGTGAATCAAATGCCCCCTCGCTTGGGTCGCGCTCACCACTCCAAGGTCCGGCGGGGGGTGAATCCCGCTGAAATGGACCGACACGCGCGGGAAGAGCTTTTTGCGGTTTGGATTTTTTGAGAAAGGCAGACGTTGGGCGCCACGAATATAGGCGGTGATGACCTTGGCGTGGGTTTTGAAAATCAAAAAGCCCGTGCCGTCGAAGAGCTTCATGAGCGAGCCCGTCGTGGAAAGGCGGCCTTCGGGAAACAGCACCAACCGGCCCCCGCGCTGCAAGTACTCGGCCATGTGTTTGATGGCGTAGGGGGAATTCATGTCCACGGGGAAGGTGCGGCGGTTGACCATGATCATGCGGTGGACCCAGCTCAGCTCGGCCGTTGTGCTCGATGTGGCAAAGCGCCAGTCCTCTTCCAAGCAGACCCCGATAAAAATCCAATCCCACCAGGAGACGTGGTTGGAGAGCAGCAGAACGGGTCCGGGCGTTTTGAGGGCGCCCTCGTTGTACGAGCGGAACCCGTAGAGCAGCCGCACCAGCCAGCGCAGAAAAGTAATCATGAGCGCGCCCAGATAGTATCATCGTTGTCAAAGGGGCGCCGCTAGAGCTAACTTTACCTCAGCCCGATGACTTCGGCACAACAGTTAGCGGCGCTCGCCGGTGCCAATTGCCCGATCGCCTTTGATAATCCTACGCGCCAGCTTTACGCCACGGATGCCTCCATCTACCAGATCGAGCCGGTCGCGGTCGCTTTCCCCTGCAATACGCGCCAGGCCAGCGCGTTGGTGATGGCGGCGATGCAAGCGGGGGTTGCGGTGACCCCGCGCGGCGCCGGCACGGGCCTGGTGGGGGGGGCCATCGGCGAGGGGTTGGTCATTGATTTTTCGCGCTACAACCGCCTGATTAGCGACCTCGATCTCCAACGGCGCACCGTGCGCGTCGGTCCCGGCGTTATCCTGGACAGCCTGAACAATTTTCTGCGGCCCCATGGGTTCTGTTTCGGCCCCGACGTGGCGACCAGTTCGCGGGCGACGCTCGGAGGGATGATTGCTAATAATTCGAGCGGTTCTCACGCGGCGGTTTATGGGACGACCCGAGACCACATCAGCGAGCTGGAGATTGTGCTGGCGGATGGCCAGGTGGTGATGGTTGGCCCGCGGCACGATACCTTGCGACGGCAACGCGAGCTGGTTCAGAACCTGGCCTATTTCCACGCGCTGACCATCGCGGAGCGTTGTCCGCCCGGGCTTGTAAAACACTGGCCCGGTTACGGCCTGGACCGCTGCGTTGTGGAACCCGACAACCTGAACCACTTGATCTGCGGCAGTGAAGGGACTCTCGCTGCAATCACTGCCGCTGAATTGAAGATCGTGCCGTTACCCAAAGAAAAGGGCCTGGCATTGATCTTTTTTGATTCTGTGGCCGAAGCGATGCAGGCGACGGTCGAATTGCTCGATTTGAAGCCGGCCGCCATCGAGCACATGGACCAGGTGCTGCTCGACCAGACCCGCGGCCAGCGCGAGTTCCAAGCTGCTCGCGATTTGCTGCAACTCGACCGCAAACCGTGCCGGGCAGTCCTGGCAGTGGAATTCTTTGAGGACACACGGGGCCGGTTAGCCGAGCTGGGCCAGCGCAAGCTGGGAATGCGCACCACGTTTCTGACCGACACCCGCCAGGCCGGCACCGTCTGGGCGCTGCGAAAGGCGGGGCTCTCGCTGCTGACAGGGTGCAAGGGAGATGCCAAGCCAGTGACTGGCATCGAAGATGTGGCAGTGCGTCCGGCACAGTTGCCGGCCTATGTGGCGGGCCTCCAGGATGTCATGAGCCGGCTCAAGCTCGATGCTTCTTTCTATGGCCATGCGGCGGCCGGTCTGCTGCATGTCCGGCCCGTGCTCGATTTGCATTCGGCTGAGGATATGAAAAAATTCCGGCAGGTTGCGGACGAAGTGGCAGTCCTGGCGCGCCAGTTTAAAGGCTCCCTGTGCGGCGAACACGGCGCCGGCATCGCACGAACCGAGTTCATTCCCGAGCAGCTTGGGGAAGCCTTGTTCGGTGTGATGCGCCAAATCAAAAGGTCCTTTGACCCGCATAACCTTTTTAATCCCGGAAAGATCATCGGCGATGGCCGCTTCAGCATAGACGCCAACCTTCGCCTGGGCGCCGGCTACGAATTGAAGCTGCCTTTCAGCCCGGTCTTGGCTTTCGCGGCCAAGGACGAATCGTTCACGCGGAACCTCGAACAATGCAACGGCTGCGGCGGTTGCCGCAAGGAAACGCCCACGATGTGTCCGACGTTTCTTGTTACTGGCGAAGAAATCCTGAGCACCCGGGGCCGGGCCAATGCCATCCGCGCGGCACTCGAAGGGCGGGGGCTGGACCACTCTGATCCGTTGCGCTGGCCGGGATTGGAAAAGGCCTTGAGCAGTTGCCTGTCCTGCAAGGCCTGCACGAGCGAATGCCCATCCAACGTGAACATGGCCCTGCTCAAGACCGAGCTGTTGCACGCCAGGCTTATCCGCGACGGCTTATCCTGGCGCCAACGGCTCTTCAGCTCAGTCGAACGTCTCGGAGCGCTGGGTTGCCGGTTGCCTTGGATGGCCAATCATATCCTGGATTCGCTGCTCGTTCGAAGCTTAATGGCCAAGTCTCTCGGGATTGCCTGGCAACGTCCGCTCCCGCATTTCGCCAGCCAGAGCTTCGACCATTGGTTCGCGCGCCGCAAACCATCATCGGGCGCGCCGCGAGGGCGGGTGGTGCTATGGGACGACACGTTTGTGCGCTATTACGAGCCGCACATTGGAAAGGCCGCCGTTGCTGTTCTCGAAGCTGCCGGGTTCGAAGTTGTTTTGGCTCGAGGCCGCAGGTGTTGCGGGCGGCCGGCATTCAGCCAGGGGCGCCTGGAGAAAGCCAAGAGTCTTGGCTCGCATAATCTTGCGTTGCTGGGAGGTGCGGGGGATGCCTCCCCGATACTTTTTCTTGAGCCGTCCTGTTATTCGATGTTCGTCGAGGATTACCGTGAATTAAAGCTCGATGGGGCTGAGCGCGTCGCAAAACGCTGCTTCTTGTTCGAGCAATTTATTGAAAACCTGTTGTGCCGGGAGCCCAATGCCCTGCAGTTCCGGCCTAAAGCTTCCAAGGTGATTATCCACGCGCATTGTCATGTAAAGGCGCTGGCAAATCCTGTTTTTCTGGCGCAATTGGCCGGGCGCCTCCCCGAGCGCGAGGTTTCCCTGCTGAACACCGGTTGCTGCGGGATGGCGGGGGCCTTCGGCGCGCTCGAGGAGAATTATGAACTGTCGTTGAAAGTAGCTGAGCCGCTGGCCCAGCAGGTCCGCGGCCAGCCCTTCGGGACGGTCGTGGTCGCCTCCGGGACAAGTTGCCGGCACCAAATCGATCACCTGACCCCCGTGCGCGCCCGTCACATGGCCGAGGTGCTAAACGAAAGCCTCCAGGAGGAGGCCTGAAAAACCTGAACGTTCACTTCGCGCGCCCACCAACAGGGTTGCGGCAGCGAAAAAGACTGTAACAATGGCGGAGCGCGCGCGTTTCATAGTGGAGGATTCTGAACGTTCCTGCGGCGTCGCGGCTTGTGCCTTCCCGGACCGGCTTTTCCAAATCTTACGGCTTTTCATACTGCCAACATGTCGCGCTACTCTCGCCCGCGAATTCCTGAGGCCTCAGTCGAAGCGAAAAGGGCGCAAGACTTGCGCAAGCGGATTATGCAATTATGTACCCCCCCCCGAGTTTGCCAACAAATTATTGTTGCTTTGCCCTTTCGTACGGCTGGCAAGATGGTTGGCGCAGAAACGGCGCAGCGCACCGGATAATTCCGACAGGATGGCTCTCACCCAATCCCATCCAGGCGCGCGGTGGAGTCTCCGTGCCTCTCGATGCCCTGGACACCCATCCGGTCCGCCATGCTAAGGAACAGATTGCTCAGCGGGGCGGGTGTGGCTTTAAGGTAGCTTCCGGGCTTTAGGCGGCCACCGGCCGAGCCGGCCAGGATGAGGGGGAGATTGAAATGCGAATGGCGATTGCCATCCGAATGGCCGGAGCCATAGACGATCATCGAGTTGTGGAGCAAGGATTGTCCGTCCATGTCCTTGGTTTGGTCCATTTTTTCGAGGAATCTGGCCAATTGCCGCACATACCAGGCATCAATTCTTTTGACCTTGTTCATCAGCTCCGGGTTGTTGCGATGGTGGGTAAGGCTATGGTGGCCTTCTGAAAGGCCTACTTCGGGGAATGGGCGGTTATTCTCCTCGGCTGCCAGCATCAGGGTCGCGATGCGTGTGGAGTCGGTTTGAAATGCCAAACTCATCATGTCCAGCATGAGGGCAATGTGCTCCTCGAATTTCTGTGGAATCCCTCTTGGAGCGTCCACCGCTGGATCGGGCGGCGGCATCTGTTCGGCCCTTTCTATCCGCTGCTCGACTTCACGCACCCCGGTCAGGAACTGGTCCAGTTTCTGGCGGTCGCGTCCGTCGAGTTGGCGTTGAACGGCATGGGCGTCGTCGAGGACGAAATCCAGGATGGATTGTTGCTGGAGCTGGCGGCGCCGGAGGGATTGCCTGCGCTCGGCCGGGGAACCTGCGCCAAAAAGCCGCTCGAAGACGAGGCGCGGATTGGACTCGGGGGTCAATGGCTGGGTTGGCGAGTACCAGGCGAGGTTATAAACATAGGCGCAGGAATAGCCGGAATCGCAATTACCGGCCGGGCGGACAGCCTCGCACGTCAGTTCGAGGGAAGGGAAGCGGGTCAGGTGCCCTATCTGGCGGGCGACGACCTGGTCAATTGAGACGCCAGCATAGATGTCAGCTCCGGCTGTCTTTTTGATGCGCACACCGGTCAGGAAGGAGCCGCCTGCCCGCGGATGGTCGCCTCCTCCGTCCGGGCCGCCGTCGGCGTTCAAGTCTGCCAGGCCGGAAATGACCTGGAGTTGATGGCGCACCTTTTCGAGCGGACGCAACGTCTGCGAAAGGGCGAAATCTTTCCCCCCGTCGCCGGCCGGCCACCAGGCTGAGGGGATGGCCCCGTTGGGAACGTAAATAATCGCCATTCGCACCGGAGCCGAGGTTCCGGGCGCGGCGGAGATGGCAGGGGGTTGAGCGAACAGATCGAGAGGAGCCAGGGACTCAAAGGCGGGCAGCGCCATGCAGGCGCCAAGGCCGCGCAAAAAGCGGCGCCGGCTTAAGCTCGCGTGCCGTTCGGCGGCCACATGCCGGCTGTCCGTTACGTTTATATTCATGAATTTCTTTGGTTTTGATTGATTGGTTGGGCCGCTGTCCCCCTGGCCTTCTCATCGTTGGAGCCGGAGGCTGTCGCGGCCGCTTGCGTCCGCATTCTCTGGAAGGGCGCCGACTCGATGACGCCGTCCAGGAGGGCGGAAAACCGCCCGTTTTTATTTTTGAGGCGCTCGACGATTTGATCGACGGTCTCGACGTCGTAGCACTTCAGTCCCCGGCCTATGGCGTAGGTCAGCAACTTCTCGGCAAGGCACCGGTAAAACTGGCTGCGATACTGCGTCGCCAGGATATGCTTTAACTCGCGAGCGTTCTTAAAGCTCTCGCCGGTAATCAGCTTGCCAGAGGGATCAATCGCCTGGTTGCGTTCCTTCTCGCGCCACACGCCCATGGCGTTAAAATTCTCGAAAGCCAATCCAATCGGGTCCATGCGATCATGGCAGGAAGCGCACGTCGGGTTTTGACGATGGGCTTGCAGCGTCTCGCGCAAGGTGGGTTCGCGCCCCTGGAATTGTTTCTCGGCTGCCTCCAGCGCGGGGACCTTGGGAGGAGGCGGCGGCGCCGGCATGCCCAGGAAATTTTCGAGAATAAACTGGCCCCGCTTTACCGGCGAGGCACGGTCGGGGTTCGATGTGATGACCAGCGTGCTGCCGGCGGTGAGCAACCCGCCCCGCGGACTGCCCGCGGGCAGAGCCACCCGCCGCATTTCGCTTCCGAAGACATTTGTGACGCCATACAGGTTCGCCAGTTTCTCGTCGAGAAAGGTATAATCACTTTCAATCAACTCCGTTACCGGACGGTCTGCATGGACGACATAGCCAAAGAACATTTCGGTTTCGCGCTTCATCGCTTCGCGCAAATCGACGTCCAGCTCTGGTTGGTTGAATCGAGGACGAGCTAAACGACCCCGTTTCGGAAGCAATCGTTCCTGCCCACGGTCCCGCGCCAGCACTGTTCCCGCATCGATCGTAACGCTGTCCAGGTCCCGCACCCGGAGCCATTGGCCCGTGAAATCCTCGATGAAATTCTTCGAGCGGGAATTCGCGAGCATCCTTGCGACTTGCGCCTTCAAATGGGCGCGCAGTTCACCCGCCCCGGCCAGGCGCAGCAGTTCATCATCCGGCATGGTTGACCAAAGAAAATAACTGAGGCGCGAAGCCAGCGAGTATTCGTCCACGTTTGCCGTGGTGGCGGCCGGGGCCGCGTTCTCGGGTTGCTCAATGCGAAACAAAAAGCGGGGCGAAGCCAGCACCGCGACAAGGGCCTGGGCAATACCGGTTTCGAAGGTGTTTCCTGGTTGTTGAGAAGTGGCCTGCGCCAACCCAACCAGCCGGTCGAGGGTCCGTTCATCGGGTGGCCGGCGAAAGGCCTTCAAAACAAATTGGCCGAGCAATTCACGCGCATAAGCGCGGCGCGCTGTCGGGTCCTGCGGCACTCCTTTGGTAAAAAAGCGATGTGGATGTTCCGGCAAGGCTTTGGCGATGATAGTCCTGGCCGCGTCCAGGTACTTCTCGAGCAACATGGGCGAGACGGTGAGCACATCGCCGATGTCATCAAATCCGTAACCGGTGTCGTCCGGAGGGAATTCCAGTTCCGTGTTATAATCGACGCCCAGGAGATCGCGAATGGTGTTGCGGTATTCAACTCGATTCAGGCGCCGAAGAGTGACTCGGCCCGGATCGGGGGCTTTGGCGTTGATTGCGAAGGCCGCGTACTTAATCCAGCGTTCGAGCGTCTGCTGGCCAGCAAACGATGGGCGCGCTTTGCGGGCGGGCGGCATAAGGCCGCCCCGGATATTCTTTAGGACCTTGAACCACAAATCCCGATTCAAAATGGCCGCGTCGCTGGTTAACTCATCGAAGGCGACTCCGCCTTTATTGGCTCCATCTGCATGGCAGTCATAGCAGTACTCTTCCAGTAGCGGCTGCACCTGTTTGTGGAATTGAATCACCCCGGCAGATTGGCCCGCTGCGGACCACCAAAAAAGCAAGGGAGCTGCGGTGCAAACCAACCACCGCCACAACCTGGGTCTAAGCGATTCAACGGCCTTTTGCAACGCGCAATGATGGACTGAACAAGCCATTCTGTGTCAGTACACTAGCCCAAATCCACGCAGAGGCGAATAGCTAAAACAGCAATTCGCATTTTGAGATTTTGAAGCCCTGCTGCCGCATAAATGCGGCGTTCCGCAACAACCGGAACGCCGCATTTATGCGGCAGCGGCCCCAAAATGAGGCTGTAGCTAAAAAACGGCCAGCACGGGGGCGGATGGTTTTCATACAGCTCACTTTTCTGATCGAGGTCCATAATGCGGCAAGGGAGCTCCCAATTCATAGGCCCCGAGGTCCGGGGCGCTGCCGGCGTAGTTGTCCTGCTTCGTCCGGCAGGGCGATGCGCAAATCGAAAGGCTCGAGTTTGAATGAGTCCAGCACCTCGATTCCGGCGCAATCGAAGACGCGTTTGTTCGTAATCGCGAATTTTACATAGCGGGCAGTCAGCGGATGGCTGGGCGCACAACGGAATGTGGCGCTGGTGATCGTCTCGTCATCGGGCCATATATAATTAGCCGGCAGATCGCGCCAGCGCAGGTTCGAATTAATGAATCCTTGCGAGGTAAAATCTTTGCCGTCGATGGATGTCAATACTTCAACCTTGTCCTGGACCTCGCCTTTGAGCGCATCCCACCAGGGATAGCCATGGAAGTTCAACCCGAAGCTGGCGCAAGTGGCCGCAGTGCCCAAATCGACCGTGATGACGGGATTGGCATTGGCCATCCAGAGCGCCCCGGACCGATAAGAGGTCCCACCCGCATAGGAAGGGGCTCCTGCGCCCGAGGTCAGCTTTTTCCCATCGGGGTCGCCGGCTCCCCAATTTGAGGCAGACGGGATGGACAACGTGTACGGCTTGTCCAGGGCAAGATTCCTGCCGCAGGTGAGCCAGGTGGAAATGAACTTCTGCCCGCCTTCATCTTTGCCGTCCGAATAACCCGCCGGGGAGGACAGGGTTGTTACGCTGCCTTGCAGGTTGACCCGAAGCCAATTTATGACGGGGTGATCATCGCCTCCCACATCAATCACGTATTTAAAAGGCAGCTTGGTGATTGTTTGGGTGTGGCTCCGCTCGATGAGCGAGCGATTAGCCTGCCGTTCCGACCAGTTGAACGTGAGCTGGACGGGCTCGAAGGTCGAATCAGCAGGCAAATAATCCGCTTCCATTCGCACCGCGTAGATGCTGCAGCCTGCCGGTGATGCTTCGGTTGAGTTGAGGAGGTACTTTACCCAGACCGCGCGGTGTCCCGGTGGTATTTCGAGGGTCTCGTAATGGATGACATCCCAGGGCGGAGTAATGCGCCGAAGCGACCAGGCATTGGTCCAGCTCTTGGGTCCATCGAGAGAATAGAGCAAATCGGCATGGCTGCCGGGGGCGCGATTATAAAAGCGGCCGCCGAAATTGAGGCGAGTGATATCTCTGGGGGCATCCAACCGATAGACCAGCCAGGCATCCTGGCCGGCTTTGGCGGGATAAATGGTTCCCTGATAGCCAGGGTGTCGTGGTGTGGAGGCGATATTTTGCTCTTCAATAATTTGCTCCTTGTACTTGCCTGCCGCCAACTCGGGCCAGAAAACGACCGACTCGGTCTGCTGACCGGCGCCCACATAGATTGTGTTTTTGCCAAGATTCAGCCTGGGCTGGGTTTTGGCATTGAGCATCGTGATGGTTTGCACATCGAAGTCGTGAAGGATGACATCTGCCGGAGAAGATTGCGCGCTCAAGGCCACCTTGAGCAAGACTTCGTAAGCGCCGTTGACCTGGTCCAGGAGCTTCACGTCCGGCGCCAAATCACCGATGGCCTCGGCCTTCCAAACCCGAGACCAGGTCAGGCCATTGTTAACGCTGATCGAAAGGGCGGCCTGGTCTGCCTCGTTCCGGCGTCTGAATTGCGCGCGAATCCTCTGACTGGTGATGACATTTGCCCCTTCCACCTTGAACACCACTTCGGCCAGTTGAGCGGCGTTGACCGGGCGCAAGCCGTCCGGCCCCGCCGTGATGTTGTCCGCGCTCTGAATCTCGTTCCGATAATCGGCCGCAGCCAGGCTGGGATGAAAATGCCACACGCCATTGCCGCGAATCCGGTAACGCTGTTCCGGGTCGTGGCCGTTATTGGGGACAAAATAATCGGGGGAAGACCCCTGGCTTTTGTAAAAGCGGGTGTAGGTTTGGTTGGGGGTAAGATTCAGGATGTAGCGGTGGCCATAATCCCAGTTGAAATAGTAATAGCGATACTTCAGGGCATTGGGGTTGAAGCAGCGGGCCTCCTCATCCAACGAGCGCTGGGTGTCGGCCCCGGTGAGGAATCCATTGGAGCCGGTGCTGTAGAGGCAGTGGTACTTGGCAATGTGGCCGGGCTCGATGAGCCCGCCGGATGCAGCGCAGGCCCCTTCTTTGCCGATGTCTTGCACCCCGGCGAGGGTATGGCCGTCGCACAAGGTGTAGAGGGCCGACATCGAGTTGTCGTACATGTGCCAGCGTCCGTCGTAAAACACCTCGGGCACCGTGTGCTGCGAGATGTCCCAAAACCTGCATGGCAGCCCCATATTATGCCAGATGGCGCAATTGATGCCCGAGATGGTGCTGCACATGGTGTAGCCGTAATCGTTGAATTGACGAATAGGGTCCGTGAGTTCGAGGCCATGCAGAAGCATCGGCTCGGTTTGGCGGCGGGCAATATGGTTCCAGTAGAACATTGCCCAGCATTTTTCTTCCGGAGTGGCCCACTTGGCCGTAATGCTGTGGACCATGCTCGGCAAATCCGAGTAGTCCGGTGAAGCATCCGTGATGACTTTCAAATTGCAGACCTCAGCCAAAGCCAGGCATGGAATTGCCGCCAGGAGCAGCCCAAGGAGACCGGACCGATTCAAGCGCACCCTGGTGAGACGCGGTGGTGTCGCGTAAAATTCATGACGCGCCGGCTTAGACCCGCCGTGAACTTGCGCCAAGTACAGCCGAGCGCGACCTAATTGCCACGCGCACTGACCAGCCAATGCCTTGGCGCTAATCCCACAGCCGGTAGGGGAGGGCATTTTTATCCAAAAACAATCCGCACCGGGGGCATTTGCCCGGCTCATTCCAGCTTTTGATGTGATGCAACGGTGAGACCGGGCATTGGGGTTTAAATTGGGCCCACTTGAAGTGACCCCGATGGCGCAAACGATTGAGGGCCCCCTGGAAGCTGGGTGGTTTCTGTGGCTGGCGGTTTCGGTTCAATATCGCGCTCTGCTGCAATCCCAATTTTTTGCCCCCTGCCGGTCCGCGTTGCAGGTCGGGTATTCGCAGCCGGATAACCGCGTCATAAAGCTCGCGGCAATCCTGGCAAACAATCGTTTGCACAAAGAAATCCGCCCCCCGGTCTGACCCGCCGGAGACTTTGGCCCGGTAACCGCACCTGGCGCACTCAAACCAATAGGAACGGCCCATGCTCGGCCCTCATCTGTAGCCAACAACACGCCCTTATGTCAATTGTCTCGCCAACCATCGCCAACCATCGCCACAGACTCCACATTGTTCAACCGGGACCAACTCCTTGCCCACCAACAAACCCCCCGTCCACTTTCCCCACACCACTGCCCCACCCTGAGACACTCCCCCAACCCCCATAATCAGCAAGCCCCGTACCCAAGCACCCAGGGACAGTACGGTCTCCTTGGCACAAGTTACGCTTTGACATAATTCCATGGTTCAGGGACGTCCGATCCCAGAACAGTAGGGCAGCGCGGGCAAGATGCGTTTGCGAGAAATTCAGCCGGTCTTGTCCGCGCAAACTGCAAATGAAGTTAAACTTAGAAAGCGAGTTTTATGATCGCTCACGATTCAGACCAGGGAACCAACCCGGCATACCCCTGCGCAAACCTCACTCTCACACTCGACCCACTCCATAACCAGGGCTCCGACGCGCTCGCAATGCTCCCCGCCGACCCCTTCGCGGCAGCCAAACTCTGCGAACTGGAAATGTACTGGGACAACAGCCTCTCCCAAGTCACCACCAAACAAGCAAATGACCTGTTCCACCCACACGGCATGCCTCCAGGCCGCATCCCCAAGGGAGCAAACCTCACCTCAGCCTCAATCCATTTCCAATCAAAGGACGTCGCCCAATCCTTCATCGCCAAAATTCGCCCACCCCACACAATTTCCACCCGGCCGGCAACCGATACAAAAACCCTTTGCCGCTGGCTCCAAAACCACCACTTCACACTGCCCCCCGCCCTCGCCGCCCTCTTTATAGCCCTGGCAACCGCCGCCGCTATCTCCCCCTGGCCCGATACGGACGATGACGACGATGACCCGCCGGACGACCACCGGCACTCCCAGTTCCTTCCATGCTGAACCACCCCCCGACAGCTCATCCTCCCTCTCCCCTTCCGAAGCCCCATCCCTCACGGCCATTAACCCCATCCACGCCATGCCCCTAAACCCTTGGCACGCCCTGGAGGAAATCCCCACCCTCTCCGCCTTTCGCCACCAATGGCGCAAACGCATAGGCGGCGATCCAGTCCCACTGGAGGCCCTCTGCCTCCAGCCAAGCCAATGGCGCCCCACACTCCACCTCTGCCAAAGCTGCGGACGCAACCACCAAATCATCCTGCGCTACGACGGCTCCGGCGCTATCGCCGTTTCAACCTCCCAAACCTCCCCCTGCCCAGACATCGAACTAACCAAAGAACAAATTACCCCGCTTGAAGTCAGTTGGACCAGGCTTGGGCGCGCCCTCTGCAAAGCCCTCGGATTAAATAATAAATTTGCCAGGCTGCAACCCCCTGAAACCGTCCAATTCGGCGCTTGGTCCTCGGACGCTGTCCCCGCCATCCTCACCATCCAGAACTCCCTCTCCGAATTCCGCAGCTCAGTCGCCCAGGTCGCAGCCCTCCTCCGGCGGCCCTTCCTCCTCTTCGCCCCGACGAGCGATCTCCTCGATGCACCCTCCCAAACCATCCTCCAAAACTACGGTGCCGGTTTCTTTCCCCTCGACGCAACCGTTACCCTCGACGCCCAAGGCAACCTTACCCCGCGGCAACCACCCGAACGCATGTTCATCCGCTTCACCCCCGAGAGGGACAAATCCCCGTCAACCACTATCCACAAGCCCCGGTACGCCCTCCGCAAAGGCCTCGGCGTCTGGCACCTGATTTTCGATGGCAAAGAAGCCGACATCCGCCACGAAAAAGGCCTCTTCTACGTCGCCTGGCTCCTCTACCACCCGGACCAAACCCCCATCCACGCCCTCGACCTCATGGCCAAAATCCCCGAAATCTACCGTGAGCAACTCGGCCTGGCCCCGCTCACCGATCCGTCCACCGGCAAAACTGTCACCCTCGAAAGCCAAGCCCGCATCCAGGAACGTAGCCTCGCACTCGACGACCGCGAGTCCATGCGCCGCCTCTACAAAAAACAAAAGGAACTCGAGGCCATCCTCGACTCCGACGACGCCTCCGAACCCGAAAAAGCAGAAGCCCTCCGCGAATTGGAAGCCATCTACGATTACCAAAAACATCACACCACCCGAACCCACGACGCCGCCCAAAAAGCCGCCAGAAACGTTCGCCAGGCCATCGGCCGACTCCTCCACCGCCTGCAGATCGCGATAGGCCACACCGGCACCACCCACCCTGCCATGCGCCCATTCGCGCTCCACCTCCAAAACCACCTCACTACACCCTCCGCAAAGTCGCCCCCAGGCACCTTTACGTACACCCCCCCCAGGCACTATCCTGGTGCCCATAAAAGCAAAGGGGTACGCTGGCGGCCAGAATATGGCTTTCATGGCGTTGGGGTGATGACGCGACAGAGGTCGGTGTCTTCATCGACGTGTTTGGTGTACTTTTTCATCGAGGCAAAGCCGGTGAGCTCGCCGAATGTGGAGCTTGTGCCGAAGGAGATGTTTATGCCGTAGCGTTCAGATAGAGCCTCCTGAATGAGTTCCGCATGAGCGGAGGCGGGACCGGTAAAAGCGATTACGGGGCAGAGTTGATCCCCGGTGTCTGCTAACTT
>DASYZB010000117.1 GCA_035946615.1 Verrucomicrobiia bacterium | reverse complement strand
GCCGTTCGTGCGGCCGATGTCGCCTTAGCCCGCCCGGAAACGCCTGTCTGCCTCCACCTCAGCGGACGCGTCCCGGCAGGCGAAAACTTCTCCGGTGACCTGGCCCCTGGGAGTTGCATCCGGCTTTTTACAGGGTCGCCTTTGCCAGGGGGAGCCGATGCCGTCGTGATGCAGGAGGACACCCGGCTGGACCCTGCAAGTCCCGAGGCGGTATGGATTCTGGAACAGGCGCGTCCATGGGAAAATGTGCGATTGCGCGGCGAAGACATCAAAGCGGGAACGACATTGATGGAGGCGGGCACAATTTTGAACCCCGGGCAACTGAGTCTGCTGGCTGCCACCGGTCTGGGCGAAGTCGTTGTCGGCGCACAACCTGTTATCGGACTGCTGGCCACAGGTTCTGAATTGAAAGAGGCCGGGGAACGGCTGGGGCCGGGCCAGATTTATGAAAGCAATCGGGCCGGGCTCGGCGCGCTCATCGCTCGCGCAGGCGGATGCCCGGTAGTTCTGCCTCTTGTGCAGGACAATCGCGCGGCCACTCGCGCGGCGTTAGATGCGGCCTTGGCCCAGTGTGATGCTGTGGTCACTTGCGGCGGCGTTTCGGTGGGCGAGATGGACTTTGTTAAGCGCGCATTGGCCGATGCCGGAGGGGAGCTTGAGTTTTGGAAAGTCGCCATCAAACCGGGGCGCCCTTTTGTGTTTGGGCGTTGCGCGGGAAAGTTTCTGTTTGGTTTGCCTGGCAACCCTGTTTCGGCTCTGGTGACATTCCTGTTTTTGGTGCGGCCAGCATTGTTGCGCTGGCAAGGGGCCTCCGAAGTGAATTTGCCCGGCCACCCTGGTGTTTTAGCCGAGGCGCTGTCCAATTCCGGCGAGCGCCCTCATTTCTTGCGGGTCGTCGTGGATGCATCCGGGAAGGTGTCCTCGGCCGGTGTTCAGGCCGCGCACGTCTTGAGTTCGTTGGCGGCATCCAATGGCCTGGTCGAGGCGCCCCCGGGAGTAACCTTGCCGGCGGGCGCCGGCGTGCATGTGCTCCTGTGGGGGTGAGCCGGCAGCTCTTAGAACTTTCGGCGGGGGGTCTCCATCATGGGGACGTAAAAGGAGCTTGGGCTTGGCTTGGCCGGCTGCGGTGCAGGCGCCACATACATCGGGTTCCACTGGTTGAGGACGGTCGAATTCAAATCTGGCACAGTGGTTAGGGCCCTGACCGGAGGAGGGGCGGCCGGGATGGTGGTAAGTCCATCACGAGTACTGGAGGGCAAAGCGCCCAAAATTCCGTAGTTGGTCGATTGCGGAAGGGCGGAATTTACAGGGGCATATAGCGGATTGATAACAGCGTCCGGGCTGGAGTCATCCAATATCTTGCGGTAGTCATCCATGTAGTTTTTACGGGCCTCGACCTGCTGCGCAGTCATCGGCGCCACTGTGCCCAGGAACCCACTCAGAGCGCCTCTGCTCGAACTGCGGGTGAACACGCTGTCAGAGTTTTCTCCCAGGAAGTTTTTGAAACTTTGCTGGGTACCGCTCAAGTCGCTGGGGCGCATCGGGTCGTCGTCGGTTTGAGGGCTCTGCGGCGGCGTCTTGGCATTGAGCGAATTGAACGCATCCCCGAAAACGGAAGCGTTGGGGTTGAGGTTGCCCACGCCCAACATTTCGTAATACAGGTCTGTTTTCTCTTTCTGGGTTTTTGGACGCCCGCCGGTATTCCCCTGGCTCATATCGTCCTGGCCGCCCGGGAGCATGTCTTGGAACAAGAAGCTTTGCAGGTCCAATTCGTCCTTGGACTTGTTGGAAGGGGCAGTCCGGGCAGCCGGCGGATAATAGGAGGGGACCAGCACGCCATCGAGCGAACTCCTGGATGGATGCCGAATGTTGTTCAATTCATCCTCAAAATCCTGGCGCAAGCCATCCAAACGGCTGCCCAACTCGTTCAGATTCGTGAATACTTCAAGGCTGTTGGTTTCCGACAGCTCCAACTCGCGGCGCGGGAATTTATCCTGCGCCCGCAACTGGACGGCGAGCAAGCCACTCAGGCCTACCAGGGCCGAAAGCCAATAATTGGAGCGCATCAGCATGAAGCTCATTTCAGGCCCTCAGGGTAAACGAAATTGCCGTCTCAGTCAAAGCGGAAATTCGCGGCGAAACATGTCATTGGCCCGGCACGAGTGAGCACGGGTCGTGAAACTGAGAAGGGAACGAAATGACAAATACAATGTTTGGTTTGTTTAATCTGGGCGGTGGCGAGATCATCCTGGTTCTGACCATGCTCTTCATCTTGATCGCCGTTGCTGCGGTGCTGGCAGGCATCATTTCCCTGATCATTCGAATGGCCACGAAGGCAAAAAGGGCCGGAGCATCGACCCGATCTTCATCAACAGGCTGCTCAGAGAGCTGAAACCGGCTTGGATACGGCCTTGGAAGGGGAACAATTTAATTCGCCCAATTGACTGCGTCAGGACCAACGAAGCGATGTAGATCATGTTACGAACTCCTCAGTAATCTGATGTGCCGGCAGCAGGCGCTGGCTCGGCGCGCGGGGGTTGCTATTGGCGTTTGGATTGCCGCAGGTTCCGGAGTGTGCCGGGGTTGCGGGCCAGAATCAGTGGCCCAACCCAGCGAGTGTTGTATTTGGAAATCCAGGCATCGCTTAGATTCCCGGGGCGCGCCTGGTGTCCATAGGCCTGGTCATCCAGCCCAACAAACGGCAGCGGGTCCACACGCCAGCCTTGGCCGACATGAAAATCGGCGTCTTTATCCCACCCCACAACGTATAAAAAGAAATCGCGCGCAAAACCCTCGGGTTTAGGCGGCAGGGCTGCGGCAGAAAAAGACAAGGCTAATTCATCGCCTCCATTCAAGAGGACCAGCTCGTTATCCTGGCGCTCGGCCAATTCACCCACCGGTCCGTACCTGGTACACCAACCTGAAGGCGTGCGCCGCCAGGGCGGGTTGAACTGCGCTTTATCGTAGATCGGCGTCAAGGGCAGCCATTCGGGCAGTGCCTCGAATTGACCGAAGCCGTGCCAATGCAGGTCTGCGCGCACGGGATGCAAATGGAAGACCCGGTTTCGAGCCGCCTGGGCTTTTTCACAAAGCGAGGCATAGTCCCAATAGATTTCGAAGGCGGTGCTTAGTCGAAGGCGTCGAGCCCCAGGAGGCAATTTGCCCTCCAAATCGATGAGGATGGTTTTGGTCTTGCCCGCAGGCGCGCCGACGGGCGTTTTAATGGCCTGCCAGGAGCCGTCCGGCAACTGCGCTTCCAAAGTTGGGAAGGGAAATGGCAGAGCCGGGTCCAGCGAAGCAGCCACATTGGCCATGCCACCCCCAAACCGCAGCCATCCGCGTATGACCAAAACCAGCGGGCGATTGACCGGCAGTTCCCCAAAATCCATTGTAACGGAGAAAGGCTCTGCCAGACCGCGCAGTTGCGGCTCGCGCAGCCGGACGGGCGAGACCATGTCGCCATCGGCTGCGGCCAGGGCGCGGGTGACGTCGCACCCATCGCTGCGCACGGCCTGTTGAAGCGCAGCGACCGGGCGTAAGGTCCAGAGTTCATGGGGCAAAAAGGGTTTGGCGGGGAGCATTTTGCTCGTGGGATGGACCAGGGTGCCCGCCGGGTGATCCACCGCGATCAATGTAGCCACGTCCAGATAGAGCACCTCGCGGAGTTCTTCAGTCAGGCGCACTTCGTAAAAGCCATTGTTCGGTGGAAACTGGGCATCGTCGCCCAATTCGAGGAGTTCTTGCGGATCGGCGTCGATATAGCGCGTTTGACTTGCAGGCAGACCCAAGGGCGACGCGCCCAAGACATCCGTCACAAACCGGAACCGCCGTCCATCCCATGCGTAAAGGTAGGGACAGGAGCCGGTTGGCAGGGTGAGTTCAGCCAAGGCCAGGGGCTGCTTTTGCACAGGCACATCCACCAAAGCGGTCGCCAAATCGAACCAACGAACCTTGAGCACCTCGATTTTATCATGTTTCCCCACGCCGATTTCGAGCGGGAACTGGTTGCGCGTTCGGATTGTGTGCCAATGGCCCGAAACCAACTCGACGCGAACCCCCAGGGCGCTGGGATTAGAGCGGTTGCCGGCCAATTGGAGCTTCAATTGTTTATTGGCGTTGCCTCCATCATTTCGCAAGAACTGCAGCCCCTTGGGCGAACTGACAACCAAATCGGTATCGCCATCCTGATCAAAATCTGCTGCGGCTACCGAATCAACCGGCCCTAGCTTATCGAGGCCAAGCTCGGCAGTCACATCTTTGAACCCCTTTTTGCCCAGGTTGCGCCACAGGCGCAGGCCGTCGCCGTAGGCCAGAACGTCCAGCCAGCCGTCGTTGTCATAATCGATCAGCAAAAGGCCTTTGGTTTGAAATCCGTTTAGGGGCAGCGTCAGGCTCTCGTGCATTCCGCCGTAAATGACATGAAGTTCCCGTGAATCGGCCACCACGGCGTCCAGGCGCAAATCGTTATTCAGATCGCCAATGGCCAGGATGCTGCCGGCGGGCCAGGCGCCATCCAGATTGGTCTGCACGAATAAGCCGGCCCGTTGTTTGGCGAAATAGACCGGAGGCTGGCCGGCCCTGGTGGCGAAAACGCCGGGCACATCTTCATCCCGCCAATCCTCAACGGCGACCTGCTCGAGGCCTGGAAAGACGGCAGGCAACCCGGAATTGGTGTTCGCCAGGAAATAACCATTGCCCAGGTTGCGATACACCAGCAACCCTTCGCCTGCCGGCTGCACGGCCAGCAGATCGAGTTTGCCTGTAAAATCCAGGTCGGCCAGCAAACCGCCTTTTGCCTTGAGGTTTTTCAGTCCCGCCGCAGCGGTCATTTCGCGGAATTGCCCGTTGGTGGCGAATTTGAAGGCGTGGGAGGCCTGCTCCCCAAGGATCAACACATCATCGACCCTGTCGTTGTTCAAATCACCCACCAGACAACGCTGATAGACTGCGCCCGGCGTCCCTGGCGCCTTGGGACCCAGCGGCGTAAAGTGTCCTGCTGAATTTTCCAGAAGCCGGAAGCCATCTGCTTCGGTTACGAACAAGCTGTCGCGTCCATCATGGTTGTAATCCAAAACGCCGAGTGGGCCGTGATACAGGTTTGCCTGCTGGCCGAAAGCGGCGCTCGTGGCATCTGAAAAATGGACCGCCGCGCCGTGGCGCTCGGGCTGGTCGAGGGCAAAGGGGCCGGCGGGTTGCGTATATTTGCAACGCTCGAAGGTCGCGGGCCCGCTGGAGACATTGGGATTTTTGGCCAGGATTTGCTGATGTTTGGCCAGTTCTTCAGCGGCCTTTTGGGTTTGGCCAGTCTGCTGGTAAAGACGGCTGAGCTGATAATGGACTGAGGGGTGGTCAGGCTGGAACTGGGCGACGGTCTCGAATTCCTGAATGGCATCGTCGATGTGGCCGAGCCGTTCCTGGGCCAGGCCGAGTTGGAAATTAAGGGCGGTGATAGCCGGGTCAATCTTCTGAGATTCCTGGAGGGCCTGGACGGCTTTGTCGGCCTGGTCGAGACGCAAATAAGCGCAACCCATGAGGTAGTAGGCCGCTGGATTATTATGGTCCAGGTTCAGGGCTTCCTGGCACTGGGCGATTACCTCCTGGCTCTGCCCACCCAGGAGGTATGCGTTGGCCAGATTCAAGTGCGCGTAGAGACTCTCGGGCGCCAGCTTGACCGCTCGTTGGTAGGCCGTTATCGCGTCGGCAGCGTCTCCCTTCTCGAAATAACCCTGGCCCATCGTCATCGAGCGAATGAATGGGTCGCCTGCCCCTTTCGATCTTGTCCACAAAACAATTGCCGCAACCAGGACCAGCACGCAAAGCACAATCCAAGTGAGGCGTTTTTGCATGGCCGACTTTCGCAATTGTTGCGCCTGGGCGCAATCAAAACGCAGCGTTTGCTAAGAGGCTGGTTGATCCCCACAAAGGCAGATGGGGCAGGAATCGCCGCGAAAGAACAAAGAGAAACGCAAAGAAAGGCTGAAGGCTAAGGGCTGAATGCTAAAGGAGAAGTCGGGGGAGACCCGCATTTACCCGAAGGGGAAGGTAAGCGCCGGCAAAAGCACAGAGGCTCAGCGCAGCGCTTCAGTCGTCATCCCCCCGGCGCTTCCAAAATGCGACAACCATGGCGCCGAGCGCGAGTCCGATTCCAAAAACCAGGCTCAGGCTCTGATAGGGCCGTTCCCTGACGCGTTGGGCTGCCATTTCGGCGCGCGTGCGCGCCACTTCTCGCATGTTGGCTACACCCGCCCTGAGCAGGTCCTGCCCGTCGCGCACGACCACCTTGATGTCTTCCACCAACCGCTCCACTGCGGCGCTTTGTCCATTTTCGCTTGTTTCTGACATGGCCTTAGCATTTGCCAGAGGGCTGCCCCGGTAAATGGGGTATTTGCCCCGGACTGGGCGCGGTCGTGGTTGAAGAATCAGGACTGTCCGGCGTAAAAGGCGTCCACCTTGGCGGCGACGTCTTTGTAGGCGATATCGACTTCGTAAATCACCTTGAACTGGTCGAGGGCTTCGTTCTTTTTGCCCATGCGCTCGAGGACGGAGCCTAGATTATATATCAACTCCTTTTTTTCTTCGTCCAACACTGGTTTTTCTTTGATCGCGTTCTGGAGGGTGCGAGCTGCCATATCGAGCTTGTTTCCTTTTGCAAAAGACTGCGCCAGGTAATTCATCGCAGCCACCTTCCGATGCGGGTTGGCCTGGGCCTTTTGGAATTCACCGATGGCCTCGCTGATGCGGCCCGCCTGGAAATAAAGCTGCCCCAGCTCGAAACGAATCTGCAGGTCATTGGGATAGCGCTCGAGGCGTTTCTGGCACTCGCTTAACTGGAATGTCTGCTTTTCGTTCTGCAATTTGGCGACGGAATCCTGGTAATCCGCAGCATTGGGGTCCAATTGGGAAATCTGATGTTCGAATCTGCGGTTGATGGTTTCAGCAATGCCTTTGTCCAGCGATGGGTCGTTCCCCACGTCCGAGGCCTTGAGTTTTTCATAATAGCCCAGGGCTTTGTCGAACTGTTTTTTCTGGCTGTAAAGCTCGGCCAATTGTTTCAACAGCTTGAGATTGGCGGGCTCGGTGGTCAGCCGTCCCTCATATTCCTTGATCAGATTTTCGGTAAGGTCCTCGCTCTTGACCTGCCGATTTTGCTGTTCCAAGGCGACGGCCTCGGCTTTGTCCTTGAGGATATCGCGATAGGACCCACTGCCGTCGGCCAGGGCGTCGTAACCGCCCTCATCGAGGGTCTTGCGGGCGGAAAGGTCCTTGAGCGCCTGGTGGATTTCGTTATCAGCGGGGAAGGCGTCATGAAGGCTGGCAAGGACCTGCTCGCCGCGTTTGGGCTGCCCAATTGCAGCCAAAGCGTTTGCGTACTGAATGGCGACGTCTTTGTCTTTCGGTGAATTGCGGGACAGAACTTCGAGCGACAACACGGCTGTTTTGGGCATTTCGAGGGCTTGGGCCGCCTTGACAATGATTCGGTGGGCGCCGGGATTGTTTGGGTCGCTATTGAGAATCTCCTCGGCGATTTTCAAGGCCTCGGCCGGGTCTCTGTGCAAGGCAATCTCGCCCTTGGCGACCATGGGCTGGGAGCTGGCGCTATTCCACATCTTCTTCATAAAACCGCCACCGCTGCCAGCCTTTTTCAATTGGGCGGTTCGCAAGGCCTTGCGGCAATCATACAATGCCGGGTCGCGCGCGAGCACCTGGTTGAAAAGCTCGATGGCGTAACTGAAGTTGTCCCGCTGCAAGGCATCGGTGCCCCTGGTGAAAAGCACGCGCAGGTCGCGCGGCAGGTCATTCAAGCTCTTTTCTGCCATGACTCTACTATAACCAGCTTTGATTCAAAAAAGCCACTCCAAAGCGGAAGGCGGGCGCCAAACGCTCACTGCTGGTGCGTGCTCTCATGCCACCGCACGGCTTCCCGCAGCAACTCGGTGGCGCTGGTCAGGTTCAATTTTTCTTTGATGCGCGCACAGTAGGCCTGAACGGTCTTGACGCTGACCCGGAGCAGTTCGGCGATTTGGCGCGTGCCACGTCCCTGGCCGAGCAGTTGGAACACCTCGAGTTCCCGATCACTCAAGAGCGCTTGAGGCGATTGAGTGGTCAGAGTGCGGCCATGGACAAATTGGGTCGCCATGGCGGTGGCAATTGTTTCGCTGAGGTACATTTTGCCCTCTAAAACCTGGCGGATAGCGCCAATGATTTTGCGGGAAGTTTCCCGTTTCATAATGTAACCGCGGGCGCCGGCGCGCAGGGCCCGTTCGGCGTAATGGCTTTCCTCGTGCATCGAGAGGACCAGCACGGCTACCGAGGGGCAGCTCTGCTTGAGGTTCTTGATCAACTCGATGCCCGAAGACTCTTTCAACGAGATATCCACAATCGCGACATCCGGCTTGAGATCGACAATGCTCCGCAGGGCCTGCGGCCCGCTCTCTGCTTCGCCACAGACCGCAAGGCCCGATTGTTGGTTAATCAGGTTGGTCAGCCATTCGCGCACCAGGGGGTGGTCGTCCACCAGAAAAATGCTTCCTTTCTGCAGTGAGGTCTCAGGATTCATCGGGAGCGTTGGGACGAGCGGCGGCCGGTTTTGGGAATGTGCAAGTGACGATCGTTCCACCGGTTGGGGCGGGCTCGATTGAAAAGGTTCCTCCAATCATTGCCGCGCGATGCGCCATGATCCGAACCCCCAGACCCTGGCTTTCCGGCCCACTCTCAGGCAGACCGATACCGTCATCCTCGACCCGAAGGGCGACCAGGCCGTTGTGTTCGGAGAGGTTGATGCCGATGCGCTTGGGTTTGCCGTGGCGAATGGAGTTATGGACTGCTTCCTGGGCAATGCGGTAGAGATGCGTCGCGGCGGTGTCATCGTTAACCAGGACGGGAGCTTCGCACTCGAAGACGCAAAGGGTTTTTGTCGCTTTGGTGATATTGCCGGCCAGTCCCTCGAAGGCCGCCATAAGGCCCTCGGCTTCCATCTCGACCGGGTGCAGGCCGCGTGCCAGGTTGCGAGCCAGGACGATGCCTTGCTCAACCAACTCGATGATTTTGGCCGCATCGGCGGCTTCCGGGAGGGATTTGGCTGTCAGGCGCTCGTCGAGGACTTGGCCCGCCAAGGCGGTAGCGGTGAGATGCTGGCAGAGGTTATCATGCAAATCGTGGGCAATCCGCCGCTGTTCCCGTTCACTGACGTGGAGGATTTCTTCTTCGAGCCGCTGGCGCCGAGCCATCTCGCGAGTCAATGCCTCGGTGCGCTGTTGCACGCGGATTTCCAGCTCCTGGTGCAGCGAATGCAAGCTGGTCAGCAACAGCACCACGATTAAATAGAGCACCAACAGGATGAGTGCATTCCAGATCGGTATGAGCGGAGTGGAGTAATGGGCGCCGGCGGCGACGTCACCGCCAATCCAGGCGGCGATGCTTAGGACGGCCATTAACAAGCCAAACCCGCGCCCGACAAACCAGGCCGCCAGCCCGACTTCGAGCAGGTAAAAGACCGAGAACATGATCTCGAAGCCGGTGAGGTAGTCCACCAGGCCAATCAAGACCAACAACACCAAACCAGCGGCTATCAGAGAGCCACGCGAGTAGCGCTCAAGCCTCTCCAGTAACCGGTTCATGGGGAACCGCTTTGTCAATTGATTACTCGACCTCTTTCCAGTTCCCTATCGTCACCTTGCGGGTTTTTGTCCACACCTCCATCCACAAATCGAATCGGCCCGGATTGTTGGTCGGGGCAGAAGAGACATAACGCCATGGACTGGAATCCATTTGATAAAGTAGTTCCGGTTCGACCGGTTCCGAGTAGAGAGCAAAACTTAAGAGGTATGTGTCCGGATCATCATGGACCTGGCGGAACGGGGGGAATTCGCCCAGAAAATTCTGCACCGCTGCGGGGTTTGTGGAGCAGTTTTTAAAATCACACCCGAAGAACCTCTTTACGAAATCCGCATCAGCTTCTTCCATGCGGTCAAGGCGGTACGCTTTGTTGGTTGGATTATAGACCACACCAGCCAGTTCATAGAGCAGCGTATTGGTGACCGCGTCCACCACCAGGGGCTGGCGGCTGAGCAGATGGTCGGGCGGATACACCCCAAAATGGGACTTGTAGGCCTCAATGGCGCTGAGAAGGACCTTGCGCTGATTGCGGATAGCCGAGCAGACTTGAGGCAATGCCGCTTTCACCCGGGCCTCGAGTATCGCTGCGCTGACGAGATTATAGCCGAGATACCCCAACCCCGCCAAAATCAGGGCCAGAACAATGACCACAACAGCCTGACCCGCAGTCAGCCGGCGAGTAAGGAACTTTTTCATAATGAGTAATTAGTTTTTTGTCAAATCGGCGCGGTTCCACCAGCCCCCTCCGAGGGCTTGGAAGAGCGCTGCGGAATCAGCATAACGATTGGCCTGGGCCTGCACGAGATTAATCACAGCCTGCTCGTAGGCCTGCTGGGCACTGAGCAGGCCGAGGTAATTGGCATAGCCGGTTTGCCATTGGCTTCGGGCCAGATTAAGTGTTGTGCCGGCGGCCTCTTCGGCAGCCGCAGCGGTATTGAGGGCATTGGCATCCTGTTCCAGCGCATTCAGGGTATCGGCTACATTCTGGAAGGCAGTGACCACCGTGCTGCGGTATTGGGCGGCAGCCTGGATAAAAGCGGCGCGGGCAGCCCGTTGTTTGTGCAACAAGGCGCCGCCCTGGAAAAGAGGCTGCGTGACGGCTCCCGCCAAAGTCCAAAAGCCGCTGCCGTTGGCGAATATCTGGCTGGCCTCAAGGGCCATGCTCCCGGCATCGGCTGTCAGCGCGATGTTCGGGAGGCGGTTGGCAGCGGCAATGCCGACCTGCGCGCAGGCGGCGTGCATGTTCTCTTCGGCCTGGCGCACATCCGGTCGCTGGGCCACGAGTTGCGATGGAAGACTCAAAGGCAATTCCTTGGGAAGTTGCAAACTCGAAAGCTCGAATTGCTCAGACGGTCCCTGGCTGGGAAAACTCCCCGAGAGCGCTGCCAGGAGATCGCGTTGTTGGGCCAGTTGCCTGAGCAGCGGAGGCAGGGTGGCGGCCTCCTGCGCCAGTTGCGATTCCTGCGCGGCGACTTCAAACCGGCTGACATACCCCTTTGCAAACTGGTTGCGCAGGATTTGAAGCAGGTTCGTGTTAATCGCCAGAAGCTGGTGCGTTGCGGCAATTTGCGCCCGTAACGAAGCTTCTTGAATGGCCGCAGCCGCTACATTGGCGCTTAAAGTAATGTGCGTCGCCGCCAGGACGAAGCGGGCCTGTTCAGCTTGCGCCTGCAACGACTCGACCGTCCGCCGGTTCAGGCCAAAAACATCCGGCACATAAGACACGCTGAGCTGTGGCGTATAAAGACTGAAATAGAGCGCGCCGGAGTTGGGTATGGAGGACAGTTCCCGGGCCGTTTTCTGGCGGGTGGCCGAGAAGCTTGCTGAGGCGCTGGGATAATAAGCGCCCTTTTGGGCGAGCACAGCTTCGCGGGCGGCTGTCAAAGCCGCCTGGGCAGCCTGGATGCTGGGATTGTTCGTCAGCGACCGCTCGATTAAATCATTGAGCGGTTTCGAGTGAAACAACTCCCACCACTCTCCAGGGATATCGATTCCATTGACAAACCGCTGCGGTTCGCCGCCGGCGACGTTTGTTGTGCCACTGGTTTGCAACAGCGGGCTGGCGGTGTAGGTGCTAACATCGGGAGGAGCCGGTTTCTTGAAGTTCGGCCCCACGGCACAACCGGTCAGGAGCAACGCTCCTAGAACAGCTACAGCGAATCCAGAAATCCCAAACCCCAATAGGGATTGCAGCGCGGCGGAACCGCAACCAAAGGCGGCAAATGGCAGACGGCAAATGGTAGAATTCCGTTTCATGGTCTTCTTTTCATTCCCGTGCCATTGAGGACTGAATTGTTCCTTGCCCAGGATGTGGCTGGCCCACCTACCGTTGCGGCGCCAGGCCCATGATGAGGCGCCAACAGGTTGGGCGATTGGGCTTCGGGTAAAGTGGCCACTGGCCGGGGCGAACTGGTCATTTTATGAAGGGGCGCCCCAAGGCTTGCCGCTTTCAGAGGCAAATCCAAGCGGGGTTGGGGAGGCCTTCCGATATTCGCCGAAAAGCTCTTGTTCTGCGTTTTGCCGGAAAGCGGCTCAACAGGGTGCCCGCCATTTCCAAACAGCCGCTGCGAGAGGGGAAGGGCTGGATGCGGTGTCCGTGCTCTGTTTTCGGGGACAGGGTTTCGAGGGGCGAGAGGGCTCTCATTGGGGGAGTGTCCTGCGGCTTCGGGGGTTTCCGGGATGTTGGAATGGCGCCGGGCTTCAGGTTTGGTCCCAGGAGCTTGAGGAATTGAACCCGGGACGTGGCTGTTTGCCGGCTCAAGGGGCGTGCGCGAAGGCCCCCCGGCAAAAGCTGTTCCGAGGGCGAATGCTCCCAAAACCGTCAGGAAGCGGCGAGGGATTCCAGTTGAATTTGCAAGAGACATTGGAATTATCCCGGCGGCGCTTTGGTTTCGGCTCCAGCATGGGCCCCGCCCAAAACGATCATCTTGAGCGCCGGCACGACGATGAGCAGCATGATGGGCCCGATGAACATGCCCCCCACGATGACCGTGGCCAGAGGGCGTTGGACCTGGCTGCCGATGCCGGTTGAAACCGCCGCCGGGAGCAGGCCGATGCACGCCGAGAGGCTGGTCATCAGTAGCGGGCGCATCCGGGTTGAGGCGGCATGAAACATGGTGTCCATCGCGTTCATGCCGCGAAGTTTTGCCTGGTTGTAGTAAGTCATCAGCAAAATCCCATTCATTACTGAAACGCCAAAGAGCGAGATGAAACCGATGGCAGCCGAGATGCTGAAATTGAGGCCCGAGACGTAGAGGGCCAACGCGCCGCCGGCAATCGCGAAGGTAATCCCGGAGAGGGTCAGCAAACATTCCACAAGGGAATTGAATAGGCTGTAGAGCAGTCCAAAAATCAGCAGCAGGCTCACCGGGACAACCAGTTCGAGCCGTTTTTTGGCCTCCTGAAGGTCTCCGAACTCGCCGGACCATACCATCCGGTAACCGCGCGGGAGCACGACATATTTCGCAATGCGCGCCTGGGCCTCGGCAACGGTGCTGCCCAGGTCGCGCTCGCGCACGCTGAACTTAATCGGGATGAACCGTTGCGTGCTTTCGTGATAAATCCAGGCTGCCCCGGTGTCGAGGCTGATAGTGGCCAACTCGTTCAGAGGGATGTAGGCATTCGCCCCGCTGCCCGCCTGATAAGCCACTTTGATGGCTCGAATTCTTTCAATGCTGTCACGGCAGTCCGGCGGATAGCGCACCGCCACACTAAACTGCCGGTCCCCTTCCAGCACCGTCGTCGCCACCGCCCCACCCAGCGCCGCCTGAATCACCGAGTTCACATCCCCCGAGTTCAGGCCGTAACGGGCGGTTTTGGCGCGGTCCACCTGGATGTTCAGGTTGGGCTGGCCAAGGACCGGAAACACGCCCAGGTCGGCAATCCCTGTGACCTGGCGCAATTGGTCCCTGACCTCGTTGGCTAATTTCGTGAGCGTTTCGAGGTTCGGCCCGATGATCTTGACCGAATTGGCGCCTTTTACGCCCGAGATGGCCTCTTCGATGTTATCCTGGATGTATTGCGAGAAATTGAATGTGACGCCCGGCAACTGCCGCTCGAACTCGGACTGGATTTGCTCGGTCAGTTTTTCCTTTGTCAATCCCGCCGGCCATTGATCGAAGGGCTTCAAGGGCGCGAATAGCTCGACGTTCGAGAAGGGGGAGGCATCGCTGCCGTCATCAGGCCGGCCATGCTGCGACACGACGGTAAGGACTTCGGGATGCTCCTTCAAAATGAGCCGCATTTTTCGCGCCGCCGCCTCGCCATCTTGAAGCGCCAGCGTCATCGGCATCGAGGCCCGAATCCAAAAATTCCCCTCTTCAAGCTGCGGCAGGAACTCGCTGCCAAGGCGCAAGCCAAGGAATGCGGCTATCGCAAGAAAGACGACGCCGAGGGCGACGGTTTTGGCGCGGTTGGCCAGGGTGAAGCGCAGCACCGGGTTGTAGAGCCGGTGCAGCAACCGCACCAGGAGGGTCTCGGTTTCCTTCGCTTCTTTTGGGAGAAAAAATGAGGCGAGGACAGGGGTGACGGTGAAGGTTGAAATCAACGCGCCGGCCAGGGCGTAGGCATAGGTGCGGGCCATCGGCCCGAAGATCTGCCCCTCGATGCCTTGCATGGTGAACAACGGCACAAAGGCGGCCACCGTGATGAGCGCCGAAAAAAGCACCGCCTTATCCACCTGCAATCCGCTAACCAAAATCAGCCGCAGGCGGTCCGTCCAGCCATGCACCGCCGTGTGGTCCACCGGCATCCTGGTCGGGTCCGCCCCCCAAAAGCCCTCCGCAAGCCGTTGAAACAGGCCGTGCTTTTCTCCCGGCGGCCTTTGGAAATTCCGGAAGATATTCTCAACGAAAATGACGGCGAAATCCACGATGATGCCCAGGTCAACGGCGCCCACCGAGAGCAGGTTGGCGCTTTCGCCTTGAATCACCAGCAGGATGATGGCGAAGAACAGCGCAAAGGGAATGTTCGCTGCCACAATGATCGCGCTGCGAAGGTCTCCCAGGAAAATCCATTGGATGAAGAAGATGAGGATGCAGCCGAAAACAAGGTTGTGCAAAACGGTGTGAGTGGTGACGGCAATCAGTGACGACCGATCATAATACGGGACCACTCGCACCCCGGAGGGAAGGCTGCCGTCGCGGTTCATTTTTTCAATCTCCTCCTTGACCTTGGGAATCATATTGGCCGTCTTTTCGGCGCGGCTCATCACCACGATAGCCCCCACGACATCGTCCGCCTGGTCGCGCCCCAAAATCCCCAGCCGCGGCACATAACCGACATAAACTTTTGCCACATCCTTCACCAACAGCGGGACGCTATTGGATTGGCTCAACACCACGTTCTCGATGTCGCTCACATTATAGCCCTTGGTCAGATCGTCGTCCCCGCCATCATTGATCAGGCCGACCCCGCGGATATTGATCGATTGCTGCCCAATCCGAATCTCGCGCCCGCCCACGTTGAGGTTCGCGTTGCCCAGCGCGGTGAGAATTTGGGGGACCGTTACGTTGTAAGTTTCCAGCTTGCGCGGGTCCACTTCAACCTGGAATTCCTTGGTAGGCCCGCCCCAACTGTTCACCGCAACGATGCCGGGGATGGTCAAAAGCCGGCGCCGCACGATCCAGTCCTGCACGGTCCGCAGATTGATCAACCCGAAATGGGGCGGCCCGACCACCTGGTAGCGGAAGATTTCACCGGTCGAGCTGTTTTGTTGAATGGTGGGGACCTGGCCACCAGGCAGCGCGACATTTTGCTGCATCGCGATGGCCGCCTGGGCGTAAGCAAAATGAAAATCGACGCCATACCTGAAAACCACGCGCACAAACGACAACCCATAGAATGAGGTCGAGCGAATCACGTCGATGCCCGGTGTCGTATAGAGCCCAATCTCGATTGGGCGCGTGTAGTAGCGCTCCATCTCCTCGGCCGAAAGGCCGGGCGCCTGCGCCGTGATTTCCAAAATCACCGGCGTTGGGTTTGGGTATGCCTCGATGTTGAGCTTTTTGTAGGCCGAGACCCCCGCGCCGGCAAAGGCCAGCAGCGCGAAAACAACAATCGCCCGGCGGCTCAGGCAAAAGGCTATGATGGTCTTAAGCATTCTGCGGGTTAATCGGTGGGCGGGGCTTCGAGGAGGTTGCTCAGGAAGACCGCGCCGTCTGTGACCGCCAGTTCGCCTTTGTGCAAGCCGTCCAGGACCTCGTACCGGCCATCGCGTTCCAGCCCAATTTTCACGAGCCGTTCCGAAAACCGATGGCGGTCCGTCGTCACCCAGGACGCCATGGTTCCGTCCCCATTGCGAACCACGCCCTCCGCCGGAATGGCCACCGACTCGACCGGCGCCCGCACCTGAATGGTGAAGTTGGCCAGCATGCCAGGACGCAACTCGTCTTTGGGGTCTTTGATCTCGGACCGGACGGTGAAACGATGGGTATTGGGATCGACGATGGGATAGACCTTGGCGATTGTGCCTTTGAACACGCGGTCGGCGTAGGCCAGCACTTTGACCTGGACGGGCTGCCCAACCCGGTAGAGCGGGCTATCGCTCTCGATGACGTTGGCCAGCATCCATTTGGTCCCTAAGTCCGCTACCGAAAACGGCGCCGAACCGGTTCCGGGCTGCACCAGCAGGCCAGGCGGGGCGTTCATAGCGGTCACTTGGCCCGTGATCGGGCTGCGCACCACCAGCGCGCGGTCTATCCGCCGGGACTTTGCAACGAGGTCGATCTCGCTGTCCATTTTCCCAAAAACCCGCAGGGCATCATGCGCGGCCTTGAGAGCGCCCTCGGCAGCCTGCTGGTCCGAGGTCGCCTGTTCCAGTTCTCGCTGTGAAATGCCATTGGTTCCGTAAAGGTCCTTCACTCGCGCCAGTTCTTTACTGGTGAGGTCCAGAGTCGCAGCGGCGGTAATCAGGGCGGACTCCGCTTGAATCAGGTCGGGACTATCGATCGTATAGAGCGGCTGGCCTTTCTCGACCTCGTCGCCCATCGCCACGAACGTCGTCATGAGCTTTCCCTGGTAAGGCGGAAAGACCTGCACCGACCGATTCTCATCGAAATCAATCGTGCCAACCGCCTCCTTGTCCTCTGGAAACAGGTACGTCCCCACCGGCTGAATCTGGATTGCACTCAGTTGGTTTGTGGTCAGCTCGATGCTCGCCTCGCCCTGCGCCGCATTAGTCGTCGAACTGGCGGCCTCTGCCGCAGCCGTGGGGTCCGAATGCCCGCAGCTGCAAAGAAACAGGCAACCGCTTGTCCCGATGGCAGCCAGGGCGGACACACCACACCTGGCAATCCGGTTGGCCCCCGCATAAATAATCCGTTTCTGTACAAATCTCATTTTATATCTCAGCAAATCCGGGTTCGCGCGATGGGCGCCGTCGGACTGAAAGAATACCCGGGCTCAATCTGCGGGATATGAGGGAAGGTCCAATTCTCGGGTCGGGGAATGTATAATTCTCTTGTACGACATTGCCTGACAGCGTGTTTTAATAAAGGAACTGCCGCCATTCGTCCTCTTTCTCCAAAACTCAAAAACTCAAACCGAGGACGAACGACGAAAGAGGAGGACGAGGAGGAGGGGAGAGCCGGTTTGGTCAGGGTTCCTGGGGGCTTCGCGCTCCCAGCAAACGCTGCGTGACATCGGCCGGCAAGTTCAGGGTCCCAAGCCAGGTTTTCGCTGCCGAAGGGTCCGTTTCCAGCCAGCGTTGGGCGATATTTTCGATTTGGGAAAGGCGGGTGTTTGGGTCCGAGATGGTTGCGGCCCACGGGGCGGCCTGTTCCGGGGATGAATTGGAAAGCTGGCTGACATACGCGGCCAGCGCGGCCTCGCGCGAGGTGCCTGGCGGCAGGGTCTGGAGCCATTGTCCGGCTGCGGCCGGGTCGATATTCGCCCATGAGTTCATGACATTGCTCAGGGCCTCTTCGCGCAGATGGCCTTCACCAAAGCTCGCCGCCCAGGTTGCCGCTGCGTCGGGCTCAATCCGTGACCACTGCGACAGGACAGACAACGCGGCCTTTTCCTGCGTCGGACTCGAGAACATACCGGCGACGTAACCTGCAGCGTCTGCAGGCGCGGTTTGCGCCCAACCCTCAATGACTGCGCTCAAGGCATGGTTCCGCGCATCGCCTTCGGGAAGCTGATTTGCCCAGCCCAAAGCCGCGTTTGGGTCCGCCAAGCTCCATTGGCTGGCGATATTGTCGATAAGCCGGTTCTGGGCGTCGCCCGCCGGGAGGCCCTGCGCAAAAGTGGCCGCTCCTGGCGGGTCGGTTTGGACCCATTGATAGCTGAGCCGGCTGAGGGCTTCAGTTTTGGCCTTGCCGTCGGGCAGCGCCTGGACCCAGGCCACGGCCCCGCTGAGGTCCTGCTGGCTCCATCGCTCGGCGACCTGGCTGATGAAATCGGTGCGCAGTTGGCCGGAAGGCAGGCTCAACGCGTAATCCGCAGCCGCTTTGGGGTCGCTATCCGCAAGCGAATAAGAGAGGGTCCGCAAGGCGTCACGCCGGGCCGGGCTGTCCGGGAGCGAGTTCACCCAATCAGTGGCTTGCTGCGCATTAAGCTGGACCCAGCTTTGAGCGATCTGGTTAATCATTTGGTTCTTTGCTTCGCTCGACGGAAGAGTCGCTAACAAACCGGCCATGCCGGACGGATCACTCCAGGCAAGCCGGCCAACCGTGCTGGCGACGATTTGATTTCGTGATGGACCGGGCGGGAGGGCCTGAAGCCAGGTCATCGCGGCTTGTGGATCATTCTCGGCCAATTGCCCGACGAAGTTGGCCAGAAGATCGTTGCGCATCCGGCCCTCAGGCAAGCCCTGTGCGAAGCTCAATGCGGCTTGCGGGTCGGCTTGAATCCATTGATAACCCAAGCTCGAAAAAGCATTCTGTTTGGCCTGGCCTTCGGGCAACTGCTGCACCCAGGCAAGGGCGGCTGTTAAATCCGTGTTGGCCCAGTTCGCGGCCACCGAGGAGATGGCGTTATTGCGCTCCTGCCCCGGGGAAAGGGTGAGCGCTGTGGCTGCGGCAGCTTTGGGGTCCGAGCTGGCCCACTGGGCGATGACCGTCGAGAGCGTGCTGTTCCGGTCGCGCGCTGCGGGCAAGCTATTTGCCCAGGCCAGCGCTGCCTGTGGGTCTTTGTCTGCCCATTGAAAGGCGACCGCCTGCAGGGCTTGCTGGCGTTGTTGACCCGACACCAGTTGAGCCGCCTTTGCCGCCGCCGCAGCGGGATCGCTCTCAGCCCAGGTGCTGAAAATGCCCTGGGCTATCCCCCATCGCTGGTTATTGAGGCCGCAACTTTCCATCAACGCCAAGGCGGCTTGCGGGTCTTTGCGCGCAAGATTACTGCTGACACTGCCGATGGCCTGGTTGCGGAGCTGGCCCGCCGGCAACTGCTGCACCCAGGCGGCGGCTGCCGCGGGGTCTTTCTCAGACCAACCCTGCACCACCGTCAGGACGGCTGCGTTCCGGTTTTGAAAGCCGGCCAATTTTGCGGCGTACTGAATGGCTGAAAGCGGGTCGGTGTCCGCCCAACGTCCCAAGAGCAGGTTGCGGAGCTGAGCCCGTTCATTGACGGGCGCCTCCTGCTCGATTAATGCCAGCACCTGCGGGATAGCTCCGGGGTCCAGTGCCTCGACAAAATGGTCCATCGCGTCGTACCGGCGCGAGTTGGCTGTGCCGAGAGCTGTCTTGAGAGCGGCCTCGATTTCCGCGCGCGATTTGGGTGTTTTTGATTTTTTTGCCGGGCTGTTGCCAACAAATCGGGAATCCATTGGAGTGATCGCGGCATTGGTCGCGCCCGATGGCAGCCCAAAACCTTCGCCTCTGGCTCGGGAGCTGATCACGTGTTGCTCGAATAGGATGCCTGCACTGAAGCCGGTCAGAGCTAAAAGCAAAGACAGGACAGCATTTCGAGCAGTCATGGAAACAGCCTTATCCGCGGAAATAGAGGTATCCGGCTATGATAACTCCCAGAACAATTGCCGAGCCGGCGATGTCACGCCAATCCCAACTGGCCCTGGTTTGTGTGCGGTCCTCATGAGTGGCGGTGCCGAACGCGAGGCTCTTGATAGCCGGATAATCGGGGGCTGCTGTCATATAGCTGACTGCCACCATGACGACTGCGGAAACGATCGTGATCAGAACGCTGAAATACTGGAAATAAGTGTTGTTGATGATCCACAGAAATGAGCCGGGCGTGTAGCCGTTCTCAAAACCCTTTAATCCGAGAGTCACCGGCGTATCGACCAGCATCCGAAACAGGCCGAGACTAAAGCCAACGACCATGGCCCAAAAACAGCCGGCGGCGTTGAGCCGTTTCCAAAAGACGCCGAAGAAAAACACCACAAATATCGGCGGGGCCAAATACCCTTGAACAGCCTGGAGATAATTATAGAGGCTGTGAGCGCCCTGCACGACCGGTATCCAAAGCAGGGCGATGATGACCATGGTTGTGGTGGCGATGCGGCCTGTGCGGACGATTTGATGCTGGCTGGCCGCGGGCCGCCATTTCTGATACAGGTCCACTGTGAAAAGGGTTGAGCAAGCGTTAAAAACGCCTGCCAGCGAGCCCATCAAGGCCGAGAGCAAAGCGGCCACCACTATCCCCCGCAACCCGGCAGGCAGCATGTATTTGACCATCAACGGAAAGGCCACTTGCGCCTGGTCAGAGATGACCTTGCCGTCGGGCCCAATCATGCCGCTTAAGGCGGGCACCTTCCCGCTCTTGGCCAATGCATAGCAAATCAGCCCCGGAATCAAAAAGAGATACACCGGGAAAAGCTTTAGGAATCCGGCGAAGATGCTGCCGCGCCTGGCCACCTGTTCGTTGGGGGCGCCTAATGCGCGCTGGACGATATACTGGTCAGTGCACCAATACCACAGACCGATAATCGGCGCGCAGAAAAGCATGCCCAACCAGGGATAATAATCATTGAAATACCAGGCCATCCGCCCGCTCTCTTTGACCGGCGCCCAGGTCCCCTGCACACCCGGTGGAATTAAGGGCTTCCAAAGGTTGAACATGTCCGAACCGCAAAGGCGGCGCAGTTCGCCCCAGCCGCCCAGTTTAGCCAGCCCGTAAAAGGTTAATAAGGCAGAGCCGCTGATGAGCACAAGAACCTGAACGGCGTCATTGTAAGCCACCGCGCGCATTCCACCCAGGGCGGTGTAGAGGCCAGTCAGTAAAATCACCGCAACCGAGCCAAGCCAAAAGCTGTTGATGTCAATTCCGCCCAGGTGAAGATGGATTTCCGGAAGAAGAGTGGCAAAGACAAGCCCGCCCGCGAAAATCCCGACCGCGATCTTCGACACAATAAAGGTGATGAGTGAGACAATGGAAAGCACGTAACGCGATTGGGTCGAGAATCGCCGTTCAAGAAATTCGGGCATCGTAAAGACAAGGGAACGCGCATAAAAAGGCACGAACACCCACGCCAGGACCAACAGGCACCAGGCATGCAGTTCGTAATGCGCCATCGCCACACCGTCTTTGGCGCCCGAGCCGGCCAGGCCCACAATGTGTTCCGAACCTATGTTCGACGCGAAAATGGATGCCCCAATGATCCACCAACTCAGGTTGCGTCCGGCAAGGAAATAATCAGCCGCAGTGTCTTTGCGCCGCTTGACGACCCACCATGCAACGCAAAGGAGGATGCCGAAGTAAAATGCAATCGCCAGCCAATCCAGGCCGGTTAACGTAGAGGTTGCCGGGTCAACGGTCGCAAGGAGGGAGGGCATAGGAGGATGTGTCGGTTATACATGGGGGCCTGGTATAGACTATAGGGATGGACCCCTCTCCCATTCGGAAGGAGAGAGCGGGAAGTATCGGCAGATTAAAGATGTAGTTCACGTTACGGACTCCCCACAGAGAATTTATAAACAATCAGGTTGTGGTAGGTCTCCCCCGGTCGGAGCACCACGCTGGGGAATTGCGGCTTATTGGCTGAATCCGGGTAATGCTGGGGCTCCATGCAAAATGCATCGCGGAACTGATAGACCCAACCGCCCTTGCCCGTGAGCGTGCCATCGAGGAAGTTGCCCGAGTAAAACTGCAGACCCGGTGACGTCGAGAGCACTTCCATGACCCGTCCGCTGGAAGGCTCATAAACGCGCGCCATGAGGCCAAATTCGCCGAGCGGCTTGTTGATGACCCAGTTATGGTCGTAGCCCTTGCCGAACTTAAGCTGCTCGTCATCCTGGCCGATGCGCGCCCCAATCGCGGTCGGTTGTCGAAAGTCAAAAGGCGTGCCATCAACCGGCTGCAATTCCCCGGTGGGGATCAAGGTCTCATCGACAGGCGTAAACTTATCGGCGGGGATTTGGACGACGTGCTCGAGGATGGTGCCCTTGCCGCCCAGGTTAAAGTAGGAGTGATGTGTCAGGTTCAGAATGGTGTCCCGGTCTGTGGTGGCGGTGTACTCGAGCTTCAATGCATTATCATGAGTCAAGGTATAGGTTGCCTTGACCGTGAGGTCAGCCGGGTAGCCTTCTTCGCCATCATGGCTCAGGTAGGTTAGCTCAAGGCTGGGCCCATCGGGGGTCTCGACCGGTTTGGCCTGCCACATCACTTTGTCGAACCCCTTCACGCCGCCGTGGAGGGAATTAGGATAATTATTGGTAGCCAATGTATATTGCCGGCCATCAAGAGTGAATTGGCCCTTGGCGATTCGGTTGCCATAGCGTCCCACCAGCGCCCCGAAATACGGCGTGTCTTTCAAGTAATCCGCCAGCTTATCATATCCAAGCACCACATCACCCAGCCGCCCGTTCTTATCGGGCATCTTGAGCGAGATTAGCAATCCGCCGTAGTTGCAAATGCGCGCCTCAGCCCCGGTGCCGTTGCGCAGTGTATAGAGGTCCACTGGCGCGCCGTCCTGGGCATGGCCCCAGGGCTGCCGTTGGATGTGGCCTGATGAGCCCGAGCTGGACAACGAATGGCAACCAGCCAGCGCCATTAACGCTGTCGCCGCAATTGCCACCGGAAGAATTCCGACCATAGGATGATTATTTCGCATAAGGATGGTTAGGTTGGTCAACGAGTCAGCATGTTGTTAATGTAGGAGACGTCGTAAGGAGTCTCTGATCGACACCCTCCGGTGATGGTTATGTCCATGCGCGCATGTTTAGGTTGTTTGGGTTTTATTGCCAGAAGGGCCCGGCCTCTCGCTGCGCGCCGTTTGTCCGTAGTAAGCGCCCGGACCATGTTTGCGCAGGAAATGTTTATCAAGCAAGGCCTGGTTCATCGGTTTTGCTGCCGGTAACAGGCGCAAGGTCTCGCCTGCCAATCGTGCCAGGTGCTCGAGAATAGCCGCGTGATGAACAGCGTCGGCCACCGAAGCGCCCCAGGCGAAGGGGCCGTGGCTGGCGACCAGCACCCCGGGACAAGCCAGCGGATCGCGTCCGCCAAAGGTCTCGACGATAACCTTGCCGGTGTTGGCTTCGTAATCAGAGGCGATTTCTGCTGGTGTTAAAAGGCGTGTGCAGGGTATCGCGCCATGAAAGTAATCGGCATGGGTCGTGCCCAGGGCGGGCAGCGCACGGCAGGTTTGCGCCCAGGCCGTGGCATAGAGACTATGCGTATGGACGATGCCGCTGATGCCCGGGAACGCCCGGTAAAGGGCCAGGTGCGTTGCCGTATCCGAGCTGGGCTTCAGTTTGCTATGGACCACCTCGCCTGTTTCCAGGCGGACCAGAACCATATCCTGCGCCTTCATCTGGCCGTAAGGCACCCCTGATGGTTTAATCACCACCAGCCCTTTTTTGCGGTCGATTCCGCTTGCATTGCCCCAGGTATGAATGACCAATCCTTCCCGGACCAGCCGCAGATTGGCTTGATAAACTTCTCTTCGGAGTCGTTCCAGCATGAGGGATTTAAGTTCGCGCGTGGTTGCGGATTTCGATCAACTCCTTCATCACACCGTACAAGGCCCCGTCAGCCTGCTGTGTGCCAAATGCGTCGTGGAGCTTGCGGTAAAGCGCATAGAGCCGCTCATAGACCGCGTGGGCTTGCGGGTTCGGCTCGAACACGCGCGATTTCAAGCCGGTCATCGACTTCTGAGCCTCGGCGTATTTGTCGTAACCTCCACCCGCCTTGCCGGCAACGACTGCCCCGGCTATAGCGGCGCCCAGGGCGCAAGTTTGTCCTGAACGCGATATCTTAATCGGCCGGCCTGTCACGTCGGCGTAGATTTGCATCACCAATGGATTCTTCTCAGCAATCCCGCCGCAATTGACGATTTGCCGGACCTTGACCCCGTATTCCTCGAAACGGTTGATGATGGTCATTGCCCCAAAAGCGGTAGCCTCGATCAGGGCGCGGTAAATCTCGGCGGGCGTGGTGTACAGCGTCTGTCCCAACAGCAGGCCCGTTAGACGCTGATCAACCAGGATTGTCCGGTTGCCGTTGTTCCAATCCAATGCCAGCAGACCCGATTCGCCAGGGGCGGTCCGGCTTGCGGTTTTGCTCAAGGCCTCATGTGTGCCGGCCTTTTTGCCCCCAGGTTGAATGTAATTGGTGAACCAGTTGAAAATATCGCCTACAGCGGATTGGCCTGCTTCCAGCCCATAAAACCCAGGCAGGATGCTGCCCGCAACAATCCCGCAGAGGCCCGGAATGTCCGGCAGCTTTTCTTCAAGGGGCGCTACCATCATGTCGCAGGTGCTGGTGCCGATAATCTTGACGAGCGTTCCCGGTTGGATGCCCGAGCCCACTCCGCCCAGGTGCGCGTCAAACGCGCCGACGGCTACCGGGATACTGGCCGGCAGCCCGGTGCGTTTGGCCCAGTCGGCCGTGAGCCTGCCTGCCGGCCGGTCAACAGCGGATGCCTTGGGGCGCAGCCGCGCGCGCAACTCGCCCAGCTTCGGGTGCAGTTGCGAAAGAAATTCAGCATCCGGGTAGCCGCCCCAATCGTCGCTGAACATGGCTTTGTGCCCGGCGGCGCAAATGCCAATCGCCAGCTTATTGGGAGACTGCGTCCCGGTCAGCATGGCGGGAACCCAATCGGCGCATTCGACCCACAAGTGAGCAGCATCGAAAACTTCCGGGCTTGTCCGCAGGCAATGCAGAATTTTGCTGAAAAACCATTCACTCGAATAGGTGCCGCCGCATTTCGCGAGATACTGCGGACGGATTTTGCGCGCGAGTGCTGTGATGTCTGCCGCCTCGTTGACGCCGGTGTGGTCTTTCCAGAGCCATGCCAGGGCAGCGGGATTCTTGGCAAAACTCCGGTCCAATCCGAGGGCCATCCCATCGCGGTCCACCGGCAAAGGGGTGCTGCCGGTTGTATCGACGCCGATGCCGATAACCTGCTCCGGTTTGAACCCGCGCACCTTGCGTTTTGCCAGTGCCAGGGCTTTGCGAATCGTGAACTCCGCTCCGGTGAGGTAATCGGCCGGATGTTGGCGCGCCAGGTTCGGATCCCGCGAGAGGATTACTCCATCATTGCCATGGGCATAATTCCAGACCGCAGTGGCCACTTCGCGGCCATTGGCGGTGTCCACCAGGACCGTGCGCACGGAGTTGGTGCCGTAATCGAGTCCGATGCTGTAGTTGGCGCCCATAATTTTCGTTCAAGATTCTCAATAATTGGGTTCTGGCTGAGCGCTGTGCGAGGCTAGTCAATCAATGCGGAGCAGCAAGTACTTTCTTCCCCAAGGAGCATCAAAGCGCTTTAGCCCGCCGGTTGCAAGTTGGGCGTCCAACCGGGTCGGGTTCAGGTCCAGAACGTGATGCCGGCACGATTCGCACCGGTACAGTCAGCACGCCAAGGGATGGCAGCTTTTAGTGGCTTGATGCTTTTCGAGCAGGAACTGACGCCAGGGTTCCATGCCTTCCCCGGTTTTGGCGGACAGCTCGAAGATGCGCGCCTTGGGCGCCACCCTGCGGATATTGGCCAATGCCCCGGCGCGATCATAACCGCAGGCCTGCGCCAGGTCGCTCTTGCTGATGATGACCGCATCCGCCGCTTGGAAAATAGGCGGATATTTCAGCGGCTTGTCCTCCCCTTCGGTGACCGAGAGCAGGACGACCCGAAGGTCCTCGCCTAAATCGTAGGAGGCGGGACAAACCAAATTGCCGACATTCTCGATGAAAAGCAGCTCGAGATGGTCTAGAGGAAGTTGCTGAACAGCCCGTGCCACCATCTCGGAATCCAGATGGCACACGGTGCCAGTGGTAATTTGCACAACCGGCGCCCCCGCGCCGCGCAACCGCCGGGCGTCATTATCGGTTGCCAGGTCGCCTACAACCAACCCCGCCTTGAGTTTCCCCCCCATCGACCGAAGGGTCTCCTGCAGGAAGGTCGTCTTGCCGGAACCCGGCGAGGAAAGGATGTTCAGAACGAGCACACCGCGAGCGTGAAAGAATCCTCGGTTGCGCTCGGCCAGGCGATCGTTTTTTTCCAGGATAGCCTGGCGCACCTCGACGACGCGCCGCTCTTGGGCGAGGGGTTGATGGTCCACGCTGCCGTGGGAATGAGCATGCCGGTGGGTGTGTGAATGCGAATGGTCATGTTCCTCACCGTGATGATGTCCCGGTCCATGCTCATGCTCGTGGTCATGCTCATGCTCATGTCCGTGAACGGCGCTAACACCTGCCGGGTTCTCGCCCGGCAATCCACATCCGCAATCTCTACACATTATTCAATCTCCATTGAGGCTACTTCCAACTCGCGTCCAGCGCGCAATTCTCCACTGAGCTGGTGGCAGGAAGGGCATTCGGCCAGCATGTCGTCGGCTTGGAATTCACGTGAGCACGTCGAGCACCAAAACCGCGCGGGGATATGGTCGATGGCCAACTCGGCCCCTTCGGCGGGGGTGCCCGGGGCCAGGGCCTCGAAGGCAAATTGCAAGGCGTCCGGCACTACACCGCTGAGCGCTCCGATGCGCAGGCGGATCAGATGCACCCGGCTGGCCCCGGCCTCGGCCGCTTGCACCAGAGCCACACTCAACGCGCTTTGCATGATCGATAATTCGTGCATCGTTACAAAGGGCTGCGCAGACTTGCCCTTCCAGCGCCCTTTCCGACTCATCCAACTTAGGGCGCAACAGGGGCCCTGACAAACGATTTGTTTTCGCTACAACTTTTCCAAGACCCGAATCGCCTGCCGGAGCTGGCTCTCGATGGTTCGCTGTCGGGCCGGGTCCATTACCTTGCCGCCGGCCAACTCGCGGACGTAAAAGATATCGATGGCGGCTCCCTTCTCGGTGTTGATCTTGGCTGCCGAGATGTCCAGCTCCAGAGCGGTCAGGGCCTGCGAGATAGTGTACAGCAGCCCAATCCGGTCTTCGTTCTCGATTTCAATGACGGTCCGGGTGTCGGAAGACTCGTTATCAAAGGCTATTCGGGTTGGGATGCGCTCCCCGGTATAGGCCTGGTAGGCCGGCCGGGTCACCTTCTGGCGCGCAATGAGCGCGTGAAAATCAATCTCCTCGCCTGTCAGCGCCTTGTCGATGAGCGATTCGAACAAGTCCCGCTGGTCCACCCCGGCCAGGTTGCCCGACCTGGGATCATTGACGAAGAAGGTGTCCAGCACGACTCCATCAGAGCGGGTGAAAATCTGTGCGCTCAGAATGTTCAACCCGGCCGCGCTCAGCGACCCGGCGATCTTCCTGAACAATCCCGCCCGGTCCCACGTGCACACCTTCACCGCGTTGCACGCGCGGTCCGGGTAATTATGCCAGTTGACCGCAGGTGAGAGCGGGCTCTCCTCGTCGGAGACCTGGAGACGCATGAACCGGTGCGCCAGGACCAGGTCATCGAGGATTTCCCGCGCGGAGTGGACCTGGAAATAACGCTGGGGCAGCGTGCCAAAATGAGCGTGCAACTCTTCGTCAGTGAGCTGGTCCGGCATCTGCCGGCGGACTTCATTCATGAGCAGCTCGCGCTGCTTCTCGCCTGCCCGCATGAACTCGGTAGCCCCGGTGAGCAGCCGGAGCGCTTTATGATGCAGGTTCCACAGCAACGAATCCTTGAACCCGTTCCAGAGTTTGTCGCTGGTGGCCAGCGAATCGACGAAGGTGTGCAGGGTGAGCATAGCCAGATTCTCCGGGCCCTGCACCTGGCCGGCAAAGCGGCGAATGACGGCTTCATCGTCCAGGTCGCGCCGCTGGGAAGTGCTGGCCATCAAAAGATGGTTCTCGATGAGCAGCGTCAGATTCTGCGTCGAGGCGGCATCCAGCGCCAGCCGTTTGGCCACCCGCTGCGCCAATTGGGCGCTCACCGCCGCATGATTGCCGTGCCCCTCCGGCTTGCCCACATCGTGCAGAAGCAGGCCAAGATAAAGCAAAAAGGGCCGTTCCAGCTTCTGGAACAGCGGGGCGTAGGCATCCTGCGGGGGCGCCTTGGCTTCCCAGATGCGGTCGAGCTGCTCGATGCACATCAGCGTGTGCTCGTCGGCGGTATATTGATGATAGAACTCGTGCTGGACCAGGCAGGTCAACTTGCCGAACTCGGGGATGTACTTGCCCAACAAATCGCATTCGTGCATGGCGCGCAGAACCCGGGCGACGTTGCCGCGCTGGCTCAGAATCATCAGGAACGACTCGCGCACATGCTCGTCCGAGAGAAACGAGCGATCGACCAGCCCGATGTCGTTGCGCACCAATTGCGCAAGATCCGGGTCCAGGTTCAGCCCGCGTTGTTGCGCATATATAAAAACCCGCATCATCCGCCGGGGTTGCTCGCGGAAGACGCGCGGGGCGGCGGCGCGAATCTCGCCATCGACGAATTTGAAGCCATCGACCTGCTCGACGGGAGGGGTTTTGCCCTTGGGCAAAAAGGAGCGCAGTGAAAGGCGCTTGGGGCGGGGCAACAGAGCCATGCGCTGTTCGAGCGTGCGCGTGATGAGAAAGATATTCCTCGAGTGGGTATAAACGGCGCGCATAAACTGCTCGATGCGCTTGCTGGGCGAGCGCTCGCGGTAGCCGAGGTTATGGGCAATCGCCGGCTGGAGGCTCTTGCTCAATACATCCATCGCCCGGTTGGCATGGTAATGCATCTCGGTGCGCACCCGCAGGAGAAAATCATAAGCCGCTTCGAGTTGTTTGCGCTCGCTCTCGGTGATGAACTGGTGCCCCTGCAAATCCTTCAACGAACGGGTGCGATACTTGAACAACGCCATCCAGAGCAGGTTCTGGTAATCCCGCAGGCCGCCGCAACCATTTTTAAGGTTCGGTTCCTGCATGCAGGCCGAATTGCCGAACTTGGCCCGCCGGGCGGCCTGGTCCTCGAGCCGCATCGCAATGTATTCCTCCTCGCAGCCCTCGACGCACTTGGAACGAATCGTCTTTTCAAATTTCTTGAACATCGCCTCATCCCCGCTGATCAGCCGCGCCTCAATCAGCGAGGTCTTGGATTGCATGTCCGTATTGGCCACTTTCACCGACTCCTCGATTGTTCGGACCGAGTGCCCCACCTTCAGCCCGAGGTCCCACAACGGGTAGAGCAAGCCGTCGATGACCTTGGACAAATGCGGCAACGGACGGCTCCCGGCAATCTGGCGCTCGTGCAGGAACATGAAATCGATGTCGCTGTGCGGGTTCAACTCCGCCCGCCCGTAACCACCTATGGCAATCAGCGCCATCGGCGGAAACTCCTTCTGCCCCTGCTCGGACAGGCTGGCCCTGGCCCCCTCCCACAAATGGCGCAGCAACAAATCCAGCATCGTCGCGCGCGCCCGGCATGTCTCCAACCCTCCCCCGCCCGCCCGGTGTTGCATCCTGAGCCGGTGTCCTTCGAGTTTGAGAAAGGCCTTGTAGCGCGCCAGTTCCTGGGTCGGCAGGCGGCCCGGGGGCAACGGCAGCCGCGCCGCGGCGTCTGCCTCAATTTTTTTCACCAGTTCATGCACTCGATAAACCAGTGTGAGAGCAAACCCGCCTCAACGCAAGCCAGCCCGGGACGCAGTAGCGGTGCACTTTCGATTTACGCATTTCCCGGTGGACAATAAACATCGTCGATCCCGAGGATTAGAACAGGCACGTCAATATTCGCCACTCCGCGCCTTTCAAGGTCCCATACAAACTGCTCAAAATAACTGACGCCGCTACTCATTCCCTCGGCCAAACCTTTAACGGGAACTATTTCAATGCCGGTGTCAATGTGCCCCAGGTTGCGAAAGATCGTCATCTTGGCAGCAACGTTGTAAACCATGAAAGCATATTTCCCTAATTGGATTTCAACCCCGAGCTTTCGTTTAATAAAGTCCATCTCTCGGAATGCGCCCTTGCGAAGCTTTTTGGGAACATATCCCTCTGCATAATACTCCGTCGCGTATTCGCATTTAACGCGAACTGTGCTCCACCCCTTCGGAAGCAACTGCTTTTTGAATTGTTTATTGAGAGCCACTGGGGAGTAAAGCATATCCCCCGGCATTGTCTTTTCGTTGCTCTTCTTGGTTTTGCAATCCAGAGCATTAACTTTGCTTATGGAGTCCGTAATTTCCTGCAGGAGATCCGGATACGCCTCCTTGACCGCGCGTTCGCCGTTATTGAACGAATAGCTGGCCGCAAGAATCATTGGCGTTTTGGGTTTCTTTCTTCCATTCCGTTGGAACCTGGCTGACTTTCTCACGTCCGGTCGGCTGGTGAACTGGCTTGCCGAGTTGACGGTAAGGCAGCTCACCGGAAAAAAGTTTGCCCATCCTGGCCTTGGCTTCGCGGATATATTCCAAGTCTTTGTCGATCCCGAAAGCTTTCCGGCTGTGCCGCACGGCCGCGAGTAATGCGCTTCCGACGCCGGAAAATGGGTCCAGAACCCAATCGCCTTCATTTGTGCAGGCCAGGACGCAGCGCTCCACCAACTCAATGGGAAATTGGCATGGATGAATTGTTTTTTCCGGGTGGTTGGCTTTTACGTTGGGGATTGTCCAAAGGCCGCTTTCCCACTCGTGCGCCATTAATCTCCAAACATCGCTTGGGTTTTTGCCAAGAGGATTACCTGAGAATTTCCCGTAGTTTGGCCCGGGTTTATAGTGTGTTTTGCCAGGATATTTCGACGGCACCCTGACAGCATCCAGGTTGAAAGTATAATCCTGTCCTTTGGTGAACCACAGTAGGGTTTCATACCTGCCACTGAACCTTAAAGAGCAGTGCAAGCCGTGCTCGAAATGCCACACGATCCGATTGCGGAGTCGTAATCCAAGCTTTTTAAAAATTGGGTAAAAGTAGATGTCGAGGGGGAAAACTTCGCTGCGCTCTACGTAATTCCCAACCTGCCAGCATAACGAACCCCCGTCCGCAAGGACTCTGGCGAGTTGATCCAGCACCGGTTTTAACCCCTCCAGGTAACCATCCAACTTGGTCTGAACCTCATACTCTTTTCCGATGTTGTAAGGAGGCGAAGAGATAATAAGTTTCGCAAAACCGGACGGCATGGCTTGAAGTGTCTTTGCTGAATCCCCACAGACCAGCACGATCTTGGAATCCGCTTTAAGCGTGTCGTCAATTCGTTCCTGTTGTCCGAACAATCCCATGGCAAAATGCGTGTTTAGTCAATCAAACCAACAACTTCTTCCAATGTCAAGACGTGATCTGAAACACCCCCTCCCAGGGCATTTTGAAAATGTACCGCTGCCCGGCCCGCACGCGTTTCACCGCCGGCCTCCCGTCTTTTATTCGTGGTGTCTGCCGCCAAAGGGCACGTCTATCGAACCGCCGACCCAGAATGCGCGGTCGGCGTTGTTGCCGGCGAAAATCGTTAGCGACTGGAACCCGTAGCGGATATGACGCTTGGAAGTCGTGTAACTAAAACCGGCCTCAATGGACTCGCTGATCTCGCGCGGGTCACGCGGATAGACCAGGCTGGTTGGCACACCCGAGGTGAACGAGATGTCCGAACCCGAGATGGTTTGCAAGTGACGATAGCCGGCATCCAATTCCCAGCCTTTGATCTGCTGAAACAGACCTATCACGGCAATGTACTGATCGTTGGCCGTTGTGCGGTTCCAGCGGTACAGCAGGTCCGTGTATGCCCCCAGGCCCGGCCAGCCAAAATGCTTCCGTGCCAAAATCTCCGGCTCGATGGCCGCCGAGCGCAAACCGGGTGCAAACGGAAAATTCTCGTTGTAAGAGCCCGGCAAGACGGCCCCTGCGCGCAAGGTAAGGGTCGGCACCCAGGGAGAATCGCTTTTGGCTTCGTTGAAGGCCTGGTAGCGGACGCCGAAATCGAAGTCCATAAGCCCGGTAGCCGATTGGACCTTGCCATTATCGAAGTAACGCCACCCGACGGTGGTGCCCCCGATGTTGACATCGGCTGCCCACCGTTCGGTTATCCCGTACTGCAGCGCCAAAAAACCCTGGTTGATGTCGATTCCGTACTTCTCTCCGTCAGCGGAATGATAAGTGATGTCTTGAGAAGCGCCATGAACGAAAATGTGATAGGCCTCCGACTCCTCATAGACCAGCCCGCCAATGAATTGTCCCGGCTCGGGCACATCAGCCAGTTGCGCAAATGGCCGGTGCGGCACATCCTCGGAGCCGAAAACGGCGGTGGCCGATATGGCAACAACGGCCATGCCCAAGGCCAGGCATCCAGGGCATAGGGCGGTTGCTCCGCTTCGAGGCGGTTTTAAACTCGTTGGCTTTAGAGTAGCTTTTCCGGTATTGCGCATAAAAGGTCCTTAACAATGTACAACCAGCAGCAGAAACCCACCGCGCCTTGGATGATGGCTACTCTAATGGCCCCAATTGCCACAGTTGTCAAACTCTTCCGAAACCGCCGGCTGCCAATAGAGCGCATCTTGACACTGCCACCGGGAACTTGTTGTAGCCGCAGCGGAACGCCGGCTTTAGCCGGCAGGGGTGGTGAATTACGCACTGCTGCCGGCTGAAGCCGGCGTTCCGGTGGCAGTGTCAAGATGCCCTCCTGCCAATAAACTCGGTACAAGCGCTTGCGGCGGTGCCGCCAGTTGGCCTGACTGGCAGTCTTCCCCCTCTCCTCCCGTGGAGGAGAGGGCCGGGGAGAGGAGGCCCTTTACCTTGCCCCCGCAGCTCAGGCGGCAGCGGCCACGCTTTGGGAGTTGCGTTTGGCCATGATTGCCTCGACGATCTTTTGCGCTAACTCGGGTTTTTCCGCCAGGGTTTTTTGGGCTGCTTCTTTGCCTTGCCCAATCAACTCGCCATCAAACTGGAGCCACGCCCCCTTCTTATCCACGGCGCCCACGTCGATGCCGACATCCAGCAGGCTGCCTTCCTTATTGATTCCATGATTGTAAATGATATCAAACTCGGCCTCGGCAAAGGGCGGGGCGACTTTGTTTTTGACGATCTTGACCTTGACATGGTTGCCAATGGCATTGCCCGCGGCGTCTTTGATGGTGTCCTTGCGCCGGATATCAATGCGGACGCTGGCATAGAACTTGAGCGCCTTTCCCCCGGGGGTCGTCTCGGGGTTGCCAAACATCACGCCTACTTTCTCGCGCATTTGGTTGGTAAAAACGCAAGTGGTCTTGGCGCGGGCAAGAACCGCCGTCAATTTACGGAGGGCCTGGCTCATGAGGCGGGCCTGCATGCCCATCGTCGCCATGCCCATCTCACCTTCCAACTCCGCCTTGGGCACCAGGGCCGCGACGGAGTCAATTACAATCACGTCCAGGGCGTTGGAGCGCGCCAGGGTTTCGCAAATGGACAGGGCCTCCTCGCCGCTGTCGGGCTGCGAGACGAGCAAATCTTCAAGATCGACCCCAAGGCGTTTGGCATAGCCGGGGTCCAGGGCGTGTTCGGCATCGATGAAGGCCGCCAGGCCGCCCGCCTTTTGGGCATTGGCAATGACATGGAGCATCAGGGTGGTTTTGCCGGAGGATTCCGGGCCGAAAATCTCGACTACCCGCCCGCGCGGGATACCGCCCACGCCAAGGGCCAGGTCCACCGCCAGGGCGCCCGTGGGGATGACCTCGATTTGTTTGAGCGCCCGGGCGTCGCCCAGGCGCATGATGCTGCCCTCGCCGTAGGCCTTGGTAATGCTGGAAATGGCGGCATCCAGATCGCGCTGACGCGCTGCCGAGACCTTTGCGGCCTCAGCGGCCTTGCCATCTATGACCTTATCAGCGGCTTTCTCGGCGGGTTTTTCCAAAGTTTTTACAGCCATAGCTCAGGGTGTTCGAAGTTCTTGATTACAAGCAACAGCTCATTTTCGGAAACGCGGCACGCTTGTCAAATCAATCATCAATTTGCAATCAGCGCCACCGCAGGGCCAGTGGCAGTCTTCCCCCTCTCCTCCATTGGAGGAGAGGGCCGGGGAGAGGAGGCCCCTTTCCTGCCCCCGCGCTCAGGCAGTTTTACTGTGCCGCCGTCTGCCAAAACAATTCGCGTGCCAAAAAGCAAATCCCTTTCAATTTCAATATCTCTCCTCTCATAATCTTTGCGCGCCTCCGTGCCTTCATCTCACCCGCCTTCATCTCACCCGTTCAGCGTACAAAACAATCTCGCTGCGATCTCAAAAAAAATTCGTGTTAATTCGTGAAATTAGTGTCTCGCTCCGCGCGGCCTGAGGGCGCCCCTCATTTTGCCAGCAGCACCGCCTGCCCTGACCGCACCGACTTCTCCTCGGCCTCGCAGATTTCCAGCGCCACAAGCCCGTCGCGCGCGGTCACCACCGTTGGCCTCTGGCGTTTTTGGGCGCACTCCAGGACGTAGCGAATCTCCTCGGCGTAACCATCCGGTCCGTCGTTGAGCACCACTCTCGATGGCCGGCCAGGTTCGGTTACCTGCATCGCCTGGGGGCCGCGGGCCAAATCGAAATCCAGCGTCGCCCCTTGGCAATGGAGCGTGTAAGCCATGTGAAAGCCTTGGGTTAACAACCAGGTCCCTTCCGCATAGACCGTCGGCCCGCCCGGATAGACGTACTGGGTGACGACATGGTTGATCGGCCCGCCGTCCTTGCTTTGGCCGGTGGAGAACACAGCCTCTGGGCGGCCAAAGAGGTAATGAACAAAATCGGTGTCATGGATATGCATGTCGTAAAGAGCGCCGCCGAGGTCGCCGCCGGCAGAGTAAGTGCCTTGCTTGCTCCAGGCCGGCATCTCGGACATCCGGCGAAACCGGGCGGCTAGCACGGGGCCGTAGGTCTTTTGCTCGACCACCTCCTTAAGCCAGCTCCAGCCGGGCCAAAAGCGCATGCACATCGCCGGCATCAGAAAGCCGGGCGCTGTTTCCAGCGCATTCAGAACGTCTCGCGCCAATGCCGACGTGCGGGCCAGGGGCTTCTCGCATAGCACATTCTTGCCCGCTCTCAACGCGGCGACGGCTTGCTGGGGATGCAGCGGGGTGGGCGTGCACAGATCGACCAGCGCCACCTCCGGCTCGGCGAGGACCTCTTCAAGCTGGCGGAACACTTTGACCTCGGGGCCCAGGTTGATGTCAGCCGTTTTTTTGACGTTCCCGGCCACCCCTTGCAGGATGCCATTGACCGGCAGGCGCGCGGCGTCACACACGGCCACCACGTTGGCCGCAGGGTTGTCCAGGTAGGCCCGCAGATGCGTCACCCCCATGAAGCCGAGCCCAACCACCGCCACGTTTATTTTCTCTGATGAAGGTTCTTCGGATTTCATTTCAACGGAGTTGCTTTTCGATCAGTTCCCGGGCGCGCACGATGTCAGCGAGCCTCTGGCCGCCGGCCTCGCGCTCGATAACGAAGGGGCCGCTGTAATTCAATCCCTTGAGGATCTCGAAGAACCTTGGCCAATCCACTTCACCCGAACCCGCCGGGACCTCCTGGCCCCACGTGCCGGGGGTTTTGGTCCGGAGCGCGTCTTTAATGTGGACCTGGCGCACCCAGGGCCCCAGGAGGCGGAAGGCCTCTACGGGGTTGCCTTTGTCGTAGAGGATCATGTTGGCCGGATCGAAATTGATGCCGGCGTTCCGGCGGTCCAGTTCAAGCAGGAGTCGCGCCAGATCCCGCGCCGTTTCCTGGCCGGTCTCGAGAGCCACGTCGATACCGGCGGCGCCGAAGGCATCAGCCGTCTCGCCCAGGCGCCGCAGCATCTTGGCAAAGACAGGGTCGGCTTTGTCGTGGGGCAGGAAGCCGGCGTGGAAGGTGACCAGTTTCAACCCCAGTTTTTCGGACAATGCGACGGTCTCGATGATGTTCTTTAAGTTCTGGGGCCAGGTGGCGTCCGGGGCCAGGCCGCCGGTGGCGCGGATGGATTCCAGCGTGCTGTAGTCTTCCCCAACGCAGCCGAACATGCCGGAGATGATGGAAATCTGATTGTGCTCAAAGACCTGCTGGGTTTGGCCCCAAACAGCCGGTTTCTGCCGCAACGGATCCAACGCAAGCTGGACCCGCCGCACGCCCGCAGCGCGCAATTTGAGGGCCAATTCCTCCGGGCTGGCTGGTTGGAGGGACCAACTGCATACCGCCACGCGGCCTGAGACGGGTTTCGGGATGTTCATGTTAAAGAGACGGAGTCATTTTTTATTGGAAGGGCCGTGCGACGGACTACCCATGCGCCGCAACCGTAACCTGCCGGGCATTCTCCCTCTCCCCTTTCGAGGGGAGAGGGCCGGGGAGAGGGGTCCCTCTGTGA